>JACOTA010000041.1 GCA_016178585.1 Nitrospirota bacterium | reverse complement strand
TCGGGAATGAGATGGACCGTCAAAGGCGCCAATGCGATTATCGCCCTGCGCTGCTGCCAGATCAGCGGCCGGTGGGAGGAGTTTTGGGGAAATCGGGCAACCGGGTGAGAAGTTTACCCATAAATTTGTCTCACACCCGGGTATTGTCAACCGATTGACTTTTTTCTCTGTAAATGCTCCGCTCTATTTGGGCTAAAAAGATAGCCACTTCATTTTATCCTCAAATCGAGTTTTCTCAGTCATCGCATGTCTATAAAACAATCGGAACACTCAGGAACTCCTCCGCTTAATGATATTGCCTACGGACCGGCGCCGGGAGTGATTGCCGGGACATTCTTTTGAAAATAGCGCCCCCTCCACCGGAAGAGGTTTTAAGTTTAAAATGTACAGACATGGTCAATCATTTTGACAATGAGTCACGTTGATGTATACTTTTATAGAGTCTGCCAATAATTTGACGTCATCCAGGTTCAATGACGATGGAAGTAGACAAGGTCGGGTTCAAAGTTCATGTTACATGATAAGGGTTTTTTTCATTTGTTATCTTAGTTCTATTCGTTTCTAATCCGTCATGGATATTTGCAAATGAACTGGATGACCTTAAAGAAAAGCTGGAAAAACAGCAACAGGAAATAGATCGGATCGGCCGGAATTTAGAGACGCTTCAGATTCCTAGGAATACCGAAACAGAGAAATACAACAACTATGTGGCAAACATAGATGTATTTGGCGACGTAGGATTTTCCACAGTCACCCGCGAGAAATCCCATCCCAGTTTCTTTCTTGGAGATTTAGACTTATTCTCCACGATGAATGTCGATAATCGATTAATTTTTCTTTCAGAAATTCAAATAGAGGGAGAAGAGTCTCGTTTCTTCCCTGAGGTCGAAAGGTTCTGGATTGGTTACACCTTCAACGACCTCATCACTTTAAGAGCAGGCAGGCACCATACCGCCCTTGGTTACTGGAATAACGCCTATCACCATGGAAAATGGTTATTTGTTACCGTTGACAGACCGTTCTTTCTGGGATTTGAGGATAAAAACGGCGTCATCCCTGTCCATCTGATAGGGATCGAGATGGAAGGGAAAAAAGCCAATGACTTTGGGAGGTTTAGTTATAGGTTTCAGATCGCCAATGGTCCGAGGATCGACCCTATTGAGAAAAAATTAGACCCCAACAACATAGCCGATGATAATGACTCAAAGGAGGCGGCTCTCCGGTTTTCCGTGACGCCCGTTACTGTCCCTGATTTCATCTTCGGAATTTCCGGTACAACGTACACCCTGGATACAAGCCAAAAGGCCGGTCTGAAGGAGTCTATCTTTGGATTTGATCTTTCTTATACTAAACTCCCCTGGGAATTTCTTGCGGAATATTTTAGATTTTATAATTCAGACGCGGCCGCCGATGCCTTCTATATTCAACTCTCTTATGCCCTGACCCTTCCCTATCCCATTACCCCGTATGCAAGATATGAAAGACTCGGTGTGAATGATTCGGACCCCTACTTTCTTGACCTTGCAGGCGGGTCGGAACGAAATCAGAAGATCATGGGATTAAAATATGAGGTAGACCCTTTCGATAGCAGTATCAAGCTCCAGTACAGGAATGATGACAAAAAGGGCGCCCAGACATACCATATTGTTGAGATTCAGTGGGCGGTTCATTTTTAAAAAAAGAGGGATACGGTCATTTATTTTCAACTGATGAAACTTTTTTCCTGTTTCGCTATCCTCCATGGTCTGATTTTTGTCTCAAATCTCCATGCGGAAGAGATCGCGATTATCGTCAATGAAACCGGACCGCTTGTAAATCTTTCAGAAATAACGATAAGAGATATTTATCTCGGAGAGAAAAAGTTTGAGGGTGGGGTGAGGATAGAAGCGATTAACTATCCGGAAGGTCCGGTAAAGGACGCGTTCTTTCAAGCAGTTTTAAAGATGACTTCCCGAGAGTTCAAACTTCATTGGACAAAGAAATTATTTGGGGAAGGAGGGGAATTGCCTCTGACGGAAACCGATCCGAGGGATATCATTGAGGCCGTGAAAAAGAAAAGAGGGGCCATCGGCTATGTCATGAAAGGGGAATTGCGGGATTCAAAAGGGGTAAAGGTCATCAAAGGTGTAAGCCGATGAAGATAGGGATCAATCGGAAGATTATCAGCGCCTTTTTTGCCGTATTATTATTGTATGTCATGGTGGTTGGGGCCGTATTTCTGGTCATCAATGACATCTATAAACTCAACCGGGAGCTGGACGTGAATATCCGCAAGGAGAGGCTCACAGGGGATTTGCAGATTCGCGTAAATAAGCTCCTGGCGCCTGTGAATGGATATCTGTTAACCGGGGACGCAAAAGAGCGGGACAAGTTTGACCTTCTGATCAATAAGACCTCTCGGATATTTAAGGAGTTGAAAGATTTTAAGGAAAATAAGGAATGGGATCTGCTCGTGGAAAGAGTGGCAGGGGAGGCCATCAATTTTGGGAACGCGGCTGTCGAGATTCTGTTTATAGAACACCCTGTCGGAAATAAAAAAGCGAACGGGTTGATGACGGCGCTGAATTTGAAGGCCGATGCCTTAACAAAGGAGGTGGATCAATTTCATAACCTGGCAGAAGCTGATGTGGAAAAAATGAGAGCGGTTGTGGAAAAAAAGATTCAATCAATCCAGACTGTCTCTATGATTATTCTTGGGCTAATGCTTTTGTCCGTGGTTCCTCTTTCCTTTTATATTAAAAGGTTCGTCACCGGACCTCTCCAGAAGCTGTACGATGGGGCAAAGATTTTCGGAAGCGGAAGACTTGACCATCGCGTTTTCATCAAGACGGGAGATGAAATAGAAGAGCTTGCAGAGGGTTTTAATCTCATGGCCGCCTCCCTGGATCATTCCAAGCGTGAATTGGAGCGGAGGATACGGGAGCTTTTTACCCTGTACAATGTCAGCAGGATTATATCAACCACTTTTGAGGCAGAAGAACTTCTAAAAGAGATTGTCGTTAAGATCAGCAGCAGCCTCGACATCCAGAGGGTTGTGGTCATGCTCCTGGACGATAAAAGGGAGGACCTTTATATCGCGTCCTTTACCGATTTTTCCGATTCCGAGATTAGAAATATAAGATACAAGGTAGGCGAGGGGCTTTATGGCGGGGTCGCCGCATCGGGAAAGGCACGGCTGGTAGCCGATCTGAATCAGTGTGGCGATGTCATACAAAAAGATAAATGGAGCCCTAATATAAAGAGTGTTATCGCTGTTCCTTTTCATTCCCGAAAGGCGATGACTGGCCTCATCTGCGCATTTAAGGATAAGCCCGGGGTTTTTAATCAGGAAGATCTTGAACTCATGACGACTGTGGCGCAGCAGGTGGGTATCGCGTTGGAAAATATAAAGCTCTATCAAAAGACCAAAATGATGGCGATTACGGATGGTCTCACAGGACTCTATAACCACAGATTTTTTATCAAGAGATTGGGTGAAAGAACAGAGTTAGAAAGCTGTCATTGCGAACAAAGTGAAGCAATCTCAAGACTTTACGATAAGATTGCCACGCACCCTTCGGTGCTCGCAATGACATGATTAATAAGTGGGTGCGAAGTCTATCGCTGGTCTTGGGTCGATCATCCTGTTAGACATCGATTATTTTAAACATTACAATGACACCCACGGGCACCAGGGAGGGGATGAAGTTTTGAGAATGATGGCCGAAGTGATCAAAAAAGAGGTAAGACATTCCGATACGGTGGCCAGATATGGTGGAGAAGAGTTTGTCGTCATCTCTGTGGAAACGGATAAAGACACAGTTGTTCAGCTTGCGGAAAGGATTAGAAAGGGTGTTGAGAAATCTCCATTCCCCTTAAAGGAGACCCAACCTGGAGGAAACTTGACCGTCAGTCTAGGCGTAGCCTCATTCAGGGATGACGCTAACACCGTCCAAGGGCTTATTAAAGAGGCGGATGACGCGCTATATGGAGCAAAGGAGAGCGGCAGAAACCGGGTGTGGTTTAAAAAATCCTTGCAGAATAAATAGGATATCAGAAAGAGAAAATTGGGTCGGAAAGTAGAGTGAAGCAACTGGCTTTTCCAAACTTTCTCTTGAAATTTTTTTTTCCGAGTGCTAGTGTAAATAAGAGAAGCCCCTGCTTTGTTGGTCAGCGGGCAGAAAATTGTGTCCCAACGTTTAAAACTTAGGGGGTAAGACCTGAAAATGGTGTGCATGTCCGGTAAATCCGGAAAGCCTTAAATTTTCAATGATACTCCCACCTGGGAAACCGGGTCCAAGTTTTCTGTCGCAACCGCAAAAGCGGGGGTTTTTTTGCGGATTGAAACGTTGAAAGTGAAGCAACCGGCTTAGCCGGTGCGGAACACGGGGTTCGGGGGCATTGGAGGATTTCACGAAGTGAAACCGCACGGGCCCCTGAGTATGAATCTCCACCTTGAAAGGAAATTTTAACGGACTTGGTGAAAAATAAAAGAGTGAAAATGAAAGTTTTTTTGAAAATGAAAGATTTTTTTTGTGGTTCCGTTATCAATTCGGTTCAGGAAACGGGAGTCTTTTTTTTAAGGGATTCGGGTTGCAGATGAATTAATCCATTCCCGTTTTCACTCTTCCATCGCTTTTATCAAGTCTTGCCAAACTTCCTTCTAGTAGACAAAAATTTTTCTTTTTAAATCATAGGGAATTTTTTCAGCATGGATATGCCAATGTCTTTGTATGATCTCTCTATCAATATAGGAGGTCCAATATTATGTTAGTATCGCCTGAAATAGGTTTGATTACAGGGTTATCTGTCGTATTGGGTTTCGGCCTGGGCTGGTTATCCAAAAACAGAACGGCTCAAGCGGTTCTGCAGGGGAAGACGGCCGAGCTTAATAGAAAGCTTGAGGAAATTCAGAAAACATTTGAAAATAAAAGAACCGAGGCCGTTTTGGAAACCAAAACACAGTTTCTTCAGCTTCGGACCGATTTGGAAAAGGAAATTCAGGGTAGAAGAAATGAGATGACCCAATTAGAAAGAAAACTGATTCAGAAAGAGGAAAATCTGGAGAGGAAAATGTTCCAGTTGGGAAAAAAGGAAGAGGAAACCCTGAGAAAAGATCGGGAACTTGCCCAAAAGCAAAAAGAGGCGGAAGAAAAAAAACTGTTGCATGAAAAAGGGGTTCAAGAGGTGAGGGCCAGGCTGGAAGATATTTCAGGTGTTACAGCCGAAGAGGGAAGAAAGCAGCTCATTGCCAGTTTGGAAGAAGAAGCGAAATTTGAGGCGGGCAAGATGATTTTGAGAATCGAGGAGGAGACCCGGGAAATCGCGGAAAAAAAGGCAAAGGAAATCATTACGATTTCGATACAAAGATACGCTAACGAATACGTGGCCGAAACGACCTGCTCCGTGATGGCGCTGCCCGGCGATGAAATGAAAGGGCGTATCATCGGGAGGGAAGGGCGGAATATCAGGGCATTGGAAGCGGCGACGGGAATCGATTTGATTATTGATGATACGCCGGGGGCGGTCATTATTTCGGGTTTTGATCCTGTTCGGAGAGAAATTGCGAAACTGTCTCTCGAGCGGCTGATGTCAGATGGAAGGATTCACCCGACCCGGATAGAAGAAGTGGTTGAAAAGGTCAAAAAAGATCTCGATAAAACCATGAAGGAAGAGGCTGAAAAAGTGCTCTTTGAATTAGGGGTTTCAGATGTCCACCCTGAAATCGTTAAAATTCTCGGCCGGTTAAAGTACCGGACCAGTTACGGGCAAAACAATCTCATGCATGCCAAAGAGGCGGCTTATATCTGCGGCATGATGGCAGAGGAGCTGAGATTGGATGTCAAGTTAGCAAGAAGGGGGGCTCTTCTGCACGATATCGGCAAAGCCGTAAGCCATGAGGAGGAAGGACCTCATGCGATGATCGGCGCGGACATCGCAAAAAAATATAATGAATCTCCCAAAGTGGTCAATGCGATCGCGGCCCATCATGGGGATATCGAATGCATCTGTCCGGAATCGGCTCTGGTTGCCGCCGCAGAGTCCATTTCGGCCGCCAGACCTGGCGCCAGAAGAGAAAACCTGGAGTCTTATGTAAAACGTCTTGAAAAACTCGAGAAAATCGCCACTTCCTATAAAGGAGTCGATAAGGCCTATGCGATTCAAGCGGGGCGGGAAATCAGGATTATTGTCAAGCAGGATGACGTTTCCGATCATGAGTCCGCCCAAATTTCCCGTGATATTGCCAAAAAAATACAGGCGGAGTTGACCTATCCCGGGCAAATTAAAATCACCGTGATTCGGGAAAGCCGGTACATCGAATATGCGAAATAGACAATTGAAAACAAAACACGTAATCGTTCAGTCAATGGTTCTCAAGCGCCTGGAATGACCGTTTCTCCGACGCCGACGAAGTTATCCTCATCTATAGATTTTTACATTAGGGTGGGATAAACAAACTTCGCCGAAGTCTTCGTTCAGGTCACACCAGGCACTTTCGCATGGATGGCCCCGTTAACACCTCTGATTTTAGTGACCCGCCGACATTTGTAATGCTTTAGTTTTGTGCGATGCGGGTCCTTTTCTATAAAACTGGAAAAAGCTGTGAGAATACTTTTTATCGGAGATATTGTGGGCGAGCCGGGACGAAAAATGGTTGAAAGAACCTTGCCCCGGCTGGTCCAGCAACATAACATCGACTGCGTGATCGCGAATGGAGAAAACACGGCCGCCGGGTTCGGCATTACGCCTAAAATTGTCGGGCAGTTTTTTAAAGCCGGAGTTCATATCATCACCGGCGGAAATCATATCTGGGATAAAAAAGAGATCCTGGACTTTATCGACACGGAACCCCGTCTCCTTCGTCCCGCAAACTATCCGGCGGGTGTCCCTGGCAAAGGAAGCGTGGTTTTTCAAATTGAAACCCGGAAAGGGGACATCGAAAAAATCGCTGTTCTTCATCTGTTAGGCCGGATATTTATGTTTCCCAGTGATTGTCCTTTTAGAACCGCGGATCAGGAAATTGAAAAATTAAGAACTGAAACGCCGACGATTCTCGTCGATTTTCATGGAGAAGCCACGTCAGAAAAACGAGCCCTTGGGTGGTATCTGGACGGAAGAGTCAGCGCCGTAGTCGGAACGCATACCCATGTGCAAACAGCGGATGAGGAAGTTCTACCGGGCGGAACCGCCTATGTGACCGATGTTGGAATGACCGGTCCGACCGATTCGGTCATCGGAATTAAAAAAGAAACCGCGATTCAAAAATTTCTGACTCAGATTCCCCGCAGGTACGAACCCGCGGAAGGACCGTCGGTCCTTTCCGGGGTTATTATAGAAACGACCCCGGCGGGAATCTCGCGATCGATTCAACGCCTCCAGATTTCGGAACAATTTAATGGATGACCTTTTCTCATTTGCTGAAAAAAAGAACGATTTCTCTCCTGACTCGGTAACGGAGAAAAAAGTTTTTTCTGTAACCGAACTCAATCTTTACATTAAAAACGAGTTGGAAAAAACGTTTTCAAATGTCTGGTTGGAGGGAGAGGTGTCTAACCTTCGAATCCCCCAGTCCGGTCATTGTTACCTGACGCTGAAGGATGAAAGGGGGCAAATTAAAGCGATTATTTTTAAAGCCGCGCTCCGATTGCTGAAATTTGCTCCGAAGGAAGGGCAGCATCTCCTCTGCAGAGGGCGGATTACCGTTTATGAGCCGAGGGGAGAATATCAAATTGTTCTTGAAACGGTTGAGCCGAAAGGGGTCGGGGCCCTTCAGCTGGCTTATGAACAGCTCAAAGAGAAGCTCCGGTTAAAGGGATTTTTTGATCCGGTTCATAAGAAGCCGATCCCCTCGTTTCCGCAAAAAATCGGGATCATTACCTCTCCGACAGGCGCAGCCATCCGCGATATGCTCCAGATTATTCAACGGAGACACCCCGCGGTTAATATTTTAATCAACCCCGTGCCGGTACAGGGAGAGGAAGCCGCGCCTGCGATCGTCCGTGCCATCGCCGAAATGAATGAAATCGGAGGAATTGACGTGCTGATTATCGGCCGGGGAGGAGGATCTCTGGAAGACCTCTGGGCCTTTAATGAAGAGCGTGTTGCAGAAGCTATTTTTAATTCAAAAATTCCGGTTATTTCCGCGGTGGGACATGAAACCGATGTCACCATTTCAGATTTTGTGGCTGATTTGCGAGCGCCCACGCCGTCGGCGGCCGCTGAATTGGTGGTTAAGAACCATCTCGAGCTGATTGAAAAAATTCATCTTGCGCAAAGCCGCCTTCTTCATGCCTATCAACGGTCTCTGACCGCCTGGTATAAAGACATCGAGGGGATGAAAAACCGGCTGGTTAATCCGAAGCGGCTGATTGAAAAACAATTTCAAAAATTCGACGACCTCATCGAGCGAATATCGGTGGCTGCGGGAAGAACGGTTGACGGCCGAAGAAATCTTTTTGAAGGAATTTTAAAACGCCTTGATTATCAAAATCCCTCTCAAAAATTAAAAAGGTGCAGGGAGCAGGTTTTACAGCTATTTGAACGGCTCGTCCAGCAGATCCGGCATGAGATCGTCTTTAAGAAAAAAGAAGCGGAAACGCTGGTCTCTAATTTAAACACTCTGGGGCCTCTTGAAATTCTCAGACGGGGGTATAGTATTACGCGAAAACTTCCGGAACAGTCGATTCTCAAATCTGCCCGCTCGGTCCGAAAAGATGATTTGATTGAAATTCTTCTGGCTGAAGGAAAAGTCATCGCCAAAGTGATTCAAGTCAACGGATCAGGGGCGTAAAGCCTTGACTTTTCACACAAATTACGAAATAATTGATAAGGGTTGCAATGAGACGTCTTCAAAAAATAATTTACATGATGGATGAATAACCATGGAATTCAAGAATAAAAATTGGCTGATTTATTTTTCGAGTATAACGGTTGCTTCATTTCTCCTTGCCGATATGACCACCCTGATTTTAGGAAGCAAACTGGAAGCTTCCGCTTCCCTCCTTCCCAAAGAAAAAGATCCTGTCCAGTTTAGTTTGTCCCGGGGTTTTGACTCCCGGCAGGCCTCAACCATTGTTGAAGGAAATATTTTTAATTCGAGACTTCGGGGCAAGAAGGAAGAAACGGTTGCTTTCCTTCCGTTACCTGAACCGGTTCCGGACCTTCAAACCCGGTTCCGGTTAATTGGCACCTCCGAGGGAAGCTCAGAAGGTTCGTTCGCCGTTCTTGAAGACCAAACTTCCAAAGAGCAGAGTTTATATCATTTGAATGACCCGGTTTTAAATCATGTCCGGATTGCGCAAATTCAGCGAAATAAAATCAAACTGGCTTATGCGGGCGGGAGTACGATTTTACAGATCCAACTGGATGAAGAACGCTCTTCCCAGCCGGGAAATGTTGCTTCGGTTCTTCCGATGAACGGACAGAACGGAATAAACCCAATGGGAAGCCCGCATCCCGGGATCCGTCAGATGACGCCAAACCGATGGGTTTTAGATCGTCAGGAAGTGTCCCATAATCTTGACAATTTGAACCAGCTTTTAACCCAGGCCAGAGTCATCCCGAATTTTTCAGACGGCAAGCCGGATGGCTTTCGGGTTTTTGCCATTGTCCCGGATAGTTTTTATGAGAAAATCGGCCTTAAAAACGGGGATGTTCTGGAACGGGTCAACGGGATTGAAATCAAAGATCCGGAAAGTTTCCTGAAGGTTTTCCAGCACCTCAAAGACGAGAACCGGATTACGCTTGATCTGGTTCGAAACTCGCAGAAAGAAACGATGGGTTATGAGATTCGTTGAATCATTAAAATCCTGAGGTCAAACGCCAATCATTGAAAACACCGCTTTTTTCTCTCTTATTTTTTATCTTCCTTTCAATCTTTTTTTCGATCCATTCGTTAGGTGAAGAATCCGCTCCCGGGGAGGTTCCAGGTAAAGAAAAAAAGATCACGCTTGATTTTAACAATGTCGACCTTCCGGTGCTGGTCAAGTTTTTTAGCGAGTTGACGGGAAAAAATTTCGTCATCGATGAAAAGGTCAGAGGAAAGGTGACTGTTTTTTCACCTACAAAAATGACCATTGCTAAAGCGTACGAGGTGTTTCTTTCAGTTTTGGACCTTAAAGGTTTTACAACCGTCCAGGCCGGGGAGGTGGTTCAAATTCTTCCGGCGAATGAAGTTCCCGTTGAACGAACCATTCATGTCTACGCGCTTTCAAATGCCAGCGCAGAAGAACTTTCAAAGACATTGACAGGTTTTCTGATCCGTCCCGTAACACAATCCCAGCATCCAAGGATTCGGTCGGAAGGCGACTTTGAAGGGCAGGTCCAGGTTTTTCCGGATAAATCGACGAATTCCCTGATCGTAACGGCCTCGTCAAAGGATTTTGAAATGTTAAAAGAAATTATCCAAAAATTTGATGTCACCCGAAAACAGGTTTATGTCGAGGCGGTGATCATGGAGGTTGGCGTTTCCAAGCTGCGGACTCTTGGAATCGAATTGGCGAATCTCAATCCCGATTCAAGGATCGGGGTCATCGGAGGGACTAATTTTGGCGGAATTGGCGGGCTGGCGACAGGAGGCCCGGCCGCGATTGCAAATTCCTCAGGCCTGGCGGTAGGCGCGGGGACCGGCATTATTCCAAATCCTTTTGGAGGCGGAAGCATCCTGAATATTAAGGGTTTGCTGCGGGCCCTGGAGTCCGATTCCGACGTGAATGTTTTGTCCAGACCTCAGATCCTGGCCACCAATTTTCAAAAAGCGAGAATTGTCGTGGGCCAGAACGTCCCTTTTCCAAGCGGGAGCAGTCAGACGACCGGCGGAACGATTCAGAGAACCATCGACCGCCGGGATGTCGGCGTCAGCCTGGAATTAACGCCGGAAATCCTTGAGGACAAACGGGTGAAACTCGACATCCGTCAGGAGATTTCAACGGTGGTCGATTCCCCCCAGTCGATCCTGGTTGATATCGGCCCAACGACCAATAAACGGGAAACAACGACGTCCGTCGTTGTTTCTGACCAGCAAACAATTGTCATTGGCGGGCTGATGCGGGATGATTATGTGAAAACCGAAAATAAGGTCCCTTTCCTGGGCGATATTCCGATCTTGGGCTGGCTGTTTAAATATCAGTCTAAAAAACTTGAAAAGACCAATTTGATGATTTTTTTGACGCCTCATATTTTGAGAGAGCCGGCCGATATCAACGCGATCAAACAAGAAAAACTGGAAACACTGGATGAATTTATCCAAAAAAATAATATGGAAAATCCGGAACAATCCAGAAAAGAAATCCTGGATGGAAAAATTAATTTGCCGCGTCCGGAATAAGCGTTTTGGAAATCAGGCCTTTTCCGTTTCGTCATCATGAAGGGGGAAGGCCTTTTTTTTTGGCGCGAAGAACAGGCTGTGACTGTCGGAGCGAGAGTATGGGGCCTCCCATTTTAAGCAGATGATTGACCAGAAACTAACTGATTTCATTCAAAAAAAGTACGGCCTTAAGGGGCCTCAACTCCAGGAAGGGTTAATCCTTCAAAAGGAAGAAGAAATTCCTCTGGGGCAGGCGCTCAAGCAGTTGGGGTACCTTACCGAGGAGGGAGAAAGTGAAAGTCTCGCGGTGGAGTGGGGACTTCCTTTTCTGGCCTCGATTTCAGAAAATGAGATTGAAAAAGAATGGATTACAAGAGTTCCAATCGGGTTTGCCAAAAAAAATGAGGTCATTCCCATTAAAAAAGAGGGGGAGAGGGTGAAAGTGGCCACCGCGAGGCCTCTTAACCTGAATGCCCTGGATGATTTGAGAATTTTGTTCGGCCGCGAGATCGCCGTTTCAATAGCCCCCTCCCATTTGATTCTTGCTTTGATTAACCAGGTGTACGAGAGATCCCAGGACAGCGCCGATAAAGTCATGGAAGGGATCGAAGGGCACCTTATTGAGGTTGACGCGGGGGAACTCCCGGTTTCGGTCGATCTCCTGGAAGCGACGGATGAAGCGCCCATTATCCGCCTTGTGAATTCGCTGGTTTTCCAGGCGGTCAAACAGAGGGCGAGCGATATCCATTTCGAACCTTTTGAGCGTGAGTTTGTCGTCCGTTATCGGATTGACGGCATCCTCTATAATATTCTTTCCCCCCCGAAACGGCTTCAATCGAGCATGACTTCAAGAGTAAAAATTATGTCCGGTCTCGATATCGCTGAAAAGCGCCTCCCCCAGGATGGCCGGATCAGTATCCGGATTGCGGGCAAGGAGATTGATATCCGTGTTTCCACGATTCCAACCGCTCATGGAGAAAGACTGGTCTTAAGGCTTTTAGACAAACAGCATCTTTTGTTAAGCCTGGAGGATCTCGGTTTTTCTAAAGAAATGTTTGTTGCGGTATCCAAACTCATCCATCTTTCGCATGGGATTATCCTGGTGACCGGTCCGACCGGAAGCGGAAAGACGACAACCCTTTACAGTATTTTAAACAAAATAAACTCTTCCGATAAAAACATTATTACCATTGAAGACCCGATTGAGTATCAACTTAAAGGGGTTGGACAGATGCAGGTTAATCCAAAAATTGATTTGACGTTTGCCAACGGCCTCCGGTCGATTTTAAGACAGGACCCCGATGTAATTCTGGTGGGAGAAATCCGGGACAGCGCAACGGCAGAAATAGCGATTCATGCGTCGTTGACAGGTCATCTGGTCTTTTCGACCCTTCACACGAACGATTCCGCCGGCGCGATTGCCCGCCTGATCGATATGGGGATAGAGCCGTTTCTGGTTTCTTCTTCTCTGGTGGCCATTATTGCCCAGAGGTTGGTGAGAAAATTATGCAAAGCCTGCAAGAAAAATTATAGCCCCCTGGCCGAAGAACTGGAGAAACTGGGACTATCAGAAGCAAAAACCGGCCCGCCCTCCTTCTATCGGGCAACCGGCTGTCCTGAATGCCTGAACACCGGTTATAAAGGACGAATCGGTATTTACGAGCTTCTTCTGATCGATGATGCCGTTCGGGCGGAAATTTTAAGTAAAGTCGATTCAACGACGATTAAAACTCACGCAATCCAGAAAGGATTGATCACGCTCAGAGAAGATGGCGCCCGTCAGGTTGTCGCAGGGGTGACGACAACGGATGAGGTGCTTCGCGTGACCCAAATCGACATGTAAGGCGTAAAATAGACCAGGGGACAGCGGGCAAAAGATATTTTATGATGGTGTCTAGATGATTTACGAGTATAAAGGATTAACGGCCGGCGGGCGGGAAGCGAGCGGGATGATCGACGCGGAAAACGCGAAAGCCGCCCGGATCCGCCTGAAAACTCAAGGGATTTTCCCGACCGAAGTCCATGAAGGGTCGGCTGAAAATGAAGTCAAACCGGAGGAAGGCGCGCTTGAGAGCTCTTTCAGCAGGCGGCTTTTTGACAATATTTCCCGTCAGGAGATTGCCCTTATGACCCGCCAGATGTCGACGCTCATTGCCGCGGGTCTCTCCTTAATGGAAGCTCTGGAGGCTTTAACCGAACAGACCGAAAAATCCCTCCTTAAAAAAATGATCTCGGGAATCCGGGAAAAGATTAAAGAGGGAAATCCCCTATCCCGCGCACTCGCGCTTCATCCCCGTTATTTTTCTCCCCTTTATATCCAAATGATCCGCGCGGGAGAAGCAAGCGGAACACTGGCTCGAATGCTTAACCGGCTGGCTGAGTTTTTGGAACACCAGAGCAGATTGAGGAGTAAAATTATTTCGGCGTTAGCTTATCCGGTGCTGATGGTCGCCGTGAGTTTGTCGGTTTTAGTCGCCATGATCACCTTTGTCATTCCCAGGGTTGTGGTTATTTTTGAAGATATGCATCAGGCGCTCCCTCTGCCGACCCGCCTGCTTATCGGATTAAGCGACCTCATTCGGAATCAAGGTTGGATTTTATTGATCCTGATGGGGGTTCTGTTTTATTTTTTTCGCCGGTTTATTCAGACCGACAACGGACGGCGCCGTTTTGACGGCTGGATATTGAGGCTCCCTGTTGTTGGAGGCATGGTAAAGCGGGTCAGCTTTTCCCGGTTTTCAAAAACCCTCGAAACTTTGCTGGCCGGGGGGGTCTCCTTGTTGTCGGCGCTTGACATCGTTAAAACCCTCGTTCATAACAAGGTTCTCGAAGAAGCCATTGGAGCGGTAAGAGAAAATGTTAAAGAGGGGCAAAGTATCGCCGGTCCTTTACGGCGGAGCGGGCTTTTTCCACCTTTGATGATTCATATGATTGCTGTCGGCGAAAAATCAGGAGAACTTGAGTTGATGCTCGGAAAAGTGGCCGAGACGTATGACTACGAACTTGAAGCGGTCGTTGGGGCTTTGACCGCTCTCCTTTCCCCCCTGTTGATCCTGGGGATGGGATTGGTCATCCTGTTTATTGTGCTGTCTATTTTGCTTCCAATTTTCCAGATGAGCTCTATTGTCAGATAAACCAACTGTATCAATTTTAAGTAGAAACGGAGAAATGGGTATGAAAAAGATCAGGAACCGGAAAGGTTTTACCTTAATTGAGCTGATGGTGGTGATTACCATTCTGGGAATCCTCGCCGTTTTGATCCTCCCCCGGATTACGGGCCAAACGGATGAAGCCCGAAAAACAGCTACCCGGATCCAGATTAAGAACGTTGAACAAGCCCTTCATATGTTTGAGCTGGACAATGGTTTTTACCCGAGTACGGAGCAAGGATTGGACGCCCTGGTAAAAAAACCGACGATTGGACGAGTTCCAAACAAGTACCGGGAAGGGGGCTATATGTCCAAGGTTCCCAAAGATCCATGGGGGACGCCTTATGTCTACATCTCGCCGGGAGCGCATGGCGATTTTGACTTGATTTCTTATGGCGCTGACAAAGAAAAAGGGGGGGAAAGCAAGAACGCGGATATTGAAAACTGGGCCTTGGATTGATCAATCAAACCCAAAACGGAAAAATCGCCGGGTTCACCCTGATTGAAATTTCTGTTGTTGTTCTGATCATGGGACTCATGGCGCTCATTCTTCTTCCCAGGCTAACGGGTCTTTCCGGGGGAAACCTGAATACGGTTACCCGGCATTTGATCGGCACGATTCAAACCCTGAAGGATGAGGCGGAGTCGAGGCAAAAGATCTTTCGGCTGAATTTTAACCTTCCTTCTCAGGTTTACGATATCAGCGTCTTAAAAGAAAACGGGGAGTTTGTCCCCTATCAAACCGAAAGCCTTGGAAAAGTTCAGCTCCCGTCGCAGATCCGTTTAAAGGATATGGTCACGTTAAGACAGGGAAAGGTTACTGACGGAACCGCTTATCTTTTTTTTTATCCTCTGGGACGGGTGGAAAAGGCCATCCTTCATTTTGAGGAGAATGGGCGGCTTCTTACTCTGAAAGTGATGCCACTTTCAGGGAAGGTTAAATTATATGACGGCTATCTTGAAGAACAAAAATAAGGAAAATTCACCAAAAATTTCTGACTGTCAAGAAGGTAACGTATGCAAGGCGGAACGAAGCCTTGCCCCGGAGTGTACAGGGTTAGTACATGAGGATGCGAGGCTGAAGTGACAACACAGCAGACGTCCCTTATTGACAGATCAGAAAAAGGTTTTACGCTGTTGGAGGTAATGATCGCTCTCACCCTTGTGGCCATTGTCTTTGTCCCTCTCCTTGCCTTAAGAAACCAAAATATTAATCAGACTGCCTATGCCCGGAAGGTGTTACGGGCTGAATTTTTGGCCAATGAAAAATTATCCACGCTTTTACTGGAAGAAAAGCCTGAAAAAGGAGAGACGAATGGGGATTTTGGAGATCAATATCCCGATTTTCGATGGGTTCAGGCTGTTTCGGATACTCCCATGGGGGCTGTTAAGGAGATCAGTTTAAAGGTCATCTGGAAAAAAGGGAACCGGGATGAAGAGAGGGAATGGGTTCAATATGTCCGGGAATAAAAATCCGAAACTGCCTCGGCGCCTTTTCGGCGCCCCTCAGGGTTTTACCCTGGTTGAAGTTTTAATCGCGCTGGCGATTGCCGCGGTAATCGCTATTTTTCTTTATGAAACGTTTATCTCGACCTCGCGGGTAACCGAAAAAATTGAACAGGAAAGAGAAGTCTACCGTGAAATCCGGCTGACAGCCGATCAGTTGACCCGTGAACTCTTAAGCGCCTATCAACCGCCCGCTTTATCCGGGGCGTCTTATTTTTCGGGGGTTCATGAGACAGGGTCGGAGGGATCGATGGATTCATTGTCGTTTTATGCGATGTCCCATCTCCATCTCGTTCCCGATCAGCCGGATGCCGAATTGACCCGGGTCCGTTATTTTTTAGAAAAGCCTTCGGAGAGTAAATGGTATCAGTTGAGCCATGAAGAATACCCCCATTTTCTATCCAAGGGTCCTCCGGAGAAAGAAGTTTTAATTGAAAAGGTTAAAGAATTAAATATTAAATATTTTGACGGAAAAACCTGGCTGCCGGAATGGGATTCAAAAAAATCAAATCTTTCGATTCCTGCCGCGGTCAAGGTTAGTTTAGTGGTCATTAAGCAGGATGGAACCCCCGAGGAGTGGGTTCGTCAGGTTAATCTTGTGGGGTTCTAACGATTTGAGCTGCAAATGACCTGGTTTCATGAAAATCAAAAAAGAGTTTTTTATTTTGTCGGGTTAAGTCTGTACGGGTTTTTACTCTACTTTCTGTTTGTGATATTAACTTTTCCAAAAACGCAAGTTCAAAACTGGATGCTTTTTCAATTTCAAAAAGCGACCCAAACAGAAGTGACCGTCAGCGAAACCCGTTTTACCTTTCCGTTGGGAACCGAATGGAAAAAAATTACTTTTTTCCCTTCTGGAAAACCGGAAACCCGCTTTGAACTCGACCAGATGAAGATTGATTTTTCCCTGGCCTCGTTTTTATTTAAACGAAAAATGAGCGCCCATTTTAATTTAAAAGGGTGGGGAGGGGATATCCGGGGAGCCTGGTCGGCGGAAGGCGGAAATAAAACCAGTCGAAATTCGGTTGTGGTAGAGGGAGAAGAACTGGAGCTCGGGAGATTTCCCTGGAACAAAGGGGTTACGATTGCCGGAAAAGTTAAATTTCAAACCGAATATCGTTGGGAGGCGGCTGATCCTGGCAAGGGAAAAGGGTTTATTAATATCGAGGGGAATGAAATCAATGGCCGGGGTCTTTCCATTTCGGGTTTTAACCTCCCCGAAATTGCCGTTTCGAGACTGACAGGACATGGAATTCTCCGTGATGGATCAATGACCGTCGATCGGTTTGTTTCAACCGGAGCCCTCGCTGATTTAAACGGAACGGGGACGATTTTAATCAATACGCCTTTCGAGAAAAGCCTCCTGAACCTCTCATTTAAAATAACGCCAAAAGAGGCCCTAAATAAAATCGTTCCCCTTGCTTTTCTTTCTCCGAGCGCCCGATCGGGCGTTCCGATGGATCTTTATTTAAAAGGGACACTTGAACAGCCGGCCTTTACCCTGACAGGGGCGCCCACATGAAAATCATAGGTTTGGAGTTCGATAGCCGATGGGTTCGTTTTGCCGAATTGGAGGAAACCTGGGGAGGTGAATTAACCCTGAGGTCTTGCGGAGAGGTTTCCGTTGATCCAGAAAAACGCCCGGATCCGGCTTTTCAAAAACGGGTGGCCCAGGCCGATCGGGTGATTGTTTCTTTTCCCGGCCAACTTATTTCTTCGCGGGTGATTTCTCTGCCTTTTACCCAGCCTAAAAAGATCGAACAGGTACTTCCTTTCGAGGTCGAGCCTCTTTTTCCGTTTGAACTTGACCGGTTAATCCTCGCTCACCATATTCTTTTTCAGGAAGAGAACTCAAGCCGGGTTTTGGTAGGAGCCGTTTTAAAGGAGGACTTTCGCGGTTTTATGGAAAAGCTTCAACGGCTGGGTGTTGACCCGCATCAGGCCGAATGGGACAGCATGGCGCTTTTTAATTTTACCCGGATCATGCCGTCATTTGAGGAAACCTCTCTTCTCCTCCTGAATATGGGGGAAGATTTCTCGTCTCTCTGTTTTCTCAGAGGGAATGTCCCGTTGATGTTAAGATCGATTTCAGGGGGGACCAAAGATTTTAATGACAGCTCGGTTTGGGAAGAGAAACATCCTTTTATTCAAGAACTGTTGAAAACGATCCAGGTGGTTAAAGCCGAAAGCGGCGAATCGAGTCAAAACCTGCTGGTGTGCGGAAACGGAAGCAGGATCAAAGACCTTTCGGAGTGGCTTTCTAATCAAACCGGGGTTCCAATCCTGGATTGGAAGGTGGAGCCCGGAAGGTTGAAAAAAGAATCTCTGATCCCGACGATAAAGGGGGAAATCGACCCGTTGTTTATTCCGGCGGTAGGGCTTGCGTTAAAGGGCTCTTCCTTAAAAGGCTCGCTGTCGCAAATTAATTTTAGAAAAGAAGAGTTTGCGCATGGTGATATCGAAAAGGGAAAAAAAGGGTTTCAACGTATCCTCCTTGTTTCTTTTTTGATCCTTCTGATCATGGGATTGACCGATTTGGGCATCCGGTTTTCTATTAAAAAAAGCCATTTTGAAAAATTAAGCCAACAGCTTCAAGATGAGTATCGGGGGATTTTTCCCGGTTCCGGTTCGATCATAAACGAAATCGACCAGACCAAAGGAGCGATGACCCGGTTGAAGAAAAAAGAGACTTTTCTTAACCTCAACGAGGTGACGCCCTTAGTGGTTTTGACAGAGTTAACCGTCCAAATTCCCAAGGAGGTTAAAATCGATATCAATGAAGTCTCTATTGAATCCGATAAAATCCGGTTGGAAGGCGAAACCGATTCATTTGATTCGCTGGATAAAATTAAAGCGTCGTTGGGGAATGTCAGGTCGTTCGGTGAGATCGCCGTCAATGACGCTAAAATGAATGCCGAGGAGTCGAAAGTCCGTTTTAAACTCGAAATTACCCGAAAAACGGGGATGGAATAAATGATCAGCGGGGAACAGGCTTTGCCTGGCCAAGCTTGGGGTATGGGGGCTTCGGAGGAGGACAGATGATGAGACGATTTAATCTGCCGCCTTTAAAATGGTTCAGCCGGCTGGGAAAAAGGGAACGAAGGGTCCTTCAGGGAGGAGTCGGGTTTCTTCTTGTTCTAGGGATATGGCTCTTCATCTTTTCTCCTATTATTGAAAAAATGGCCTGGTATGACCAAAAAAGCCGCCAAAAAGAAAAAGACCTTGTTGAAATGGCAAGCCTTAAAGAGGAGTATAAAAAGCTTAAGAACAGGCTCGATCGGTTTGACCTGAAGATCGGGGAGGGAAGAAAAGATTTTTCCTTTCCTGCCTATCTGGAGAGTCTTGCCACAGATAATCAGCTAAAAAACAAAATGACCTCTTTAAGGCCGCAATCATCACAAAGTTTTGAAAATATTAAGGTTTATGATATCGAGGTCAAGCTGGAGAATCTAACTTTGAACCAGGCCGTCACCTTCCTCAACAAAATTGAAACTGCTCCCTCCTTTCTTTATATCAAACAGCTCCATATGAAAACCCGTTACGGCGAGCCTAGAAATTTAGATGTTTCTTTTGTCGTTTCCCATTATGAAAAAGCTCCCTGATTTTTCCTTGACCCCTCTCAGAAAAGATCAAGCCGGTGTTGTTCTCTTAATGGTTTTATTTGTAATTGTCCTGCTGGTGACCCTGGTGATCGAATTTGATTATCAATCAAGGGTCGAATTGAAATCCTCTCTTAGGTTTGTGGATACCGAAAAGGCAATTTCTCTGGCACGCTCGGGTCTTTTGGCGGGCGAAGAGATCTTGCGGAATAATTTGTCCAATAATTACGATGGGTTAGACCAGTTTTGGGCTCAGACTCTTCCCGGTTATCCTCTCGGCGACGGGTCGATCACTCTTAAAATTCAGGATGAATCGGGCAAAATAAACCTTAACCTGTTAAACCAGTTGAAATCCGGGCGGGCCGGAACAGAAGCCCAGGTTCGGAGGCTCTTTTCGCTGTTGGAGGTGGATGACCGGCTGGTTGATGAAATAATCCTCTGGATTTCCTGCGAGAACGATTTTTATTACCAGGGCTTAAACCCTCCCTATACCTGCCAGAAAAATCTCCCGTTCGACACCCTGTCGGAGCTCCGGTTGATCAGGGGAATGACCGACGACATTTATTCTAAAATCGCTCCCCATTTAACGGTCTATCCGCAGGTGTTGGACGCGCACAAATTCATCAACGTGAATACGGCGGATTTTATCGTCCTTCAAACCCTTTTTTATAAAAAAGACGACACCTTTCAGTTTGATATTACCCCAAGCCTTGCAGAGGAGATCATGAAGGCCAGGCCGATTAAGAGTGATAACGATCTCGTGAACATTAGCGGATTCAAATCGATTGGAGATAGATTAAAGCTTGATTCGGCTGGTGTGAAGAGCTGGTATTTTACGATTACATCAACCGGAGAAATGAAAGGGACCGAAAAAAAACTCATTGAAACCATTGCCAGGCCCCCCGGTGATCCCAAAACAAAAACTACCCGATATTACACACGGTTAGAATAACGTTTCATCCAGTTATCAACTTTTAATCCACAATGAATTCACACCTCTATCCACAACATATGGTTGTCTATTAAATTTTAACATACTATATCTGGTATTTTTTCCCTTGACAAAAATTGTCTCTCGGCATAAAGTACCTACCGTAGCCTGCCCGACTCTCTGATCCTGCAGGGCATTGAGGGTCCGGTCTTTTTTCTAAAACAGTCATTTTTAACAAAATTTTTAAATCAATATTTTTTTAAGGGGGGGCCGTATGGCAATAACCAACCAAGACATTTCAAAAAATGCAGAGACCCATTCAACAAAAACTCAGGAACCTTCTGTAAGTTTTGACCCTTTACAGCTTCGTCCTCCGGCGATTTCTGCCAACGCGTTTCGGGTGTTGGAAAAGCGCTACCTGGCCAAAAGCGAAGAAGGCAAAGTCATTGAAACCCCTCAGGAACTTTTCGTACGCGTGGCCCGGAATATTGCTCAGGCCGAGCTGAACTATGCCGCCGGAAATTTTGAAAAAGCTTTTACGGACTTTTATCATTTAATGGCCAATATGGAATTTTTACCCAATTCTCCAACCCTGATGAATGCCGGAAGAGATTTACAGCAGCTTTCCGCCTGTTTTGTCTTGCCGGTGGAAGATTCGATGGAAGGAATTTTTGAAGTCGTCAAGCAGGCCGCTATTATACATAAAACAGGAGGGGGAACCGGATTTTCCTTTACCCGGCTTCGGCCAAAAGATGATGTGGTGAGAACCACGGGTGGCGTCGCGTCCGGTCCCGTCTCTTTTATGAAAGTCTTTAACCATGCGACCGAAGCGGTTAAGCAGGGGGGCACACGGCGGGGCGCCAACATGGGGATTCTCCGGGTCGATCATCCTGATGTTCTGGATTTTGTTACCTGTAAAGACGACACGAAGGAAATTACCAATTTCAACATCAGTGTGGCGATTACCGACAAGTTTATGGAAGCGGTTCGAAAAAATGAACCGTATGATTTAATCAGTCCCCGCTCCGGAAAAACGGTAAAACAGATGGATGCCCGGATGGTTTTCGACAAGATCGCTTCGCAGGCGCATAAAAACGGCGAACCGGGCCTTTTCTTTATCGATGCCACCAACCGGACTAACCCGACGCCGCATATAGCCGAAATGGAAGCAACCAATCCATGCGGGGAACAGCCTTTACTTCCCTATGAATCGTGTAATCTGGGGAGCATCAACCTTGAACAACATCTCATCGAGACTGACGGACAATATCAAATCGATTGGATCCACCTTGAAAAATCAATCCGAACATCGGTTCATTTCCTCGACAACGTGATCGATATGAACAAATACCCGATTCACCAGATCGAGGTCATTACCAAATCGAACCGAAAAATCGGGTTGGGGATTATGGGCTTTGCCCGGATGCTCTATAAGCTGGGGATCGGGTATGACACCGAGCAGGGAACTGAAATGGGCCGAAAAATGATGGCCTATTTCAGACACATTGGTTACGATGCCTCCCGGCAACTGGCTGAAGAACGGGGGGTCTATGCCTACTGGAAAGGCTCTCTCCATGAACAGCAGGGGTATGCGATCCGAAATTCCTATGTGACCACCGTGGCCCCTACCGGGACGATCAGCATGATTGCCGATACGTCGGGGGGATGCGAACCCGAGTTCAGTCTCATCTGGTATAAAAACGTGATGGGAGGCGATCACCTTCCCTATGTTCAGGATTATTTTATTGAAGTGGCTAAAAAAGAAGGGTTCTGGCACGACGAGCTCCTTGAAAGAATTATCGTCAACCACGGCTCTGCCCGCGGGATTAAAGAGATTCCGTTGAAATGGCAGGAGGTTTTCGTCACTTCGCACGATATCGCCCCCGAATGGCATGTCAGGATGCAGGCCGCCTTTCAGGAACATACCGACAGCGCCGTTTCCAAAACAATCAATCTTTCCACCACCGCAA
Organism: Nitrospirota bacterium; assembly: GCA_016178585.1. Classification (NCBI taxonomy): domain Bacteria; kingdom Pseudomonadati; phylum Nitrospirota; species Nitrospirota bacterium. The sequence goes on along the minus strand of JACOTA010000041.1, from coordinate 8,859 downwards.
CGGTGGAAGATGTGAAAAAAGCCTATCTTCTCGCCTACCGGCTCAATTGCAAGGGGATTACCGTTTACCGCGATGGGAGCCGTGACGAGCAGGTGATGAACCTGGGGACCAGTTCCAAAGCGCACGGGTCGACCCCTGCGCAGGCGGCCTCTCCGGCAAAAACAGTCACGGTGACCATGGCGCACAACCCGGCGGTAGGTGCGGCGTCATCCCCATCGCCGGCATTAATCCAGATCCGTCCCCGGCCGGCTATCACCCACGGAAGCACCGCCAAGAAACCGACCTCCTGCGGCGATTTGTATCTCACCATTAATGAAGATGAGCAGGGAAGGCCGTTTGAAGTCTTTGCCAATATGGGAAAAGCGGGTGGATGCGAGGCTTCCCAGAATGAAGCCACCGGCAGGCTGATTTCTCTGGCCCTCCGGGCAGGGGTAGAACCTGACGCGATCGTGAAACAATTAATCGGTATCCGGTGCAACAAACCGTTTGGGCTGGGTGACAACCGGGTCGAATCGTGTTCGGACGGCATTGCGAAGATGATGTTCAGCTATCTAGAAACCCATAAGAACTACCAGGCCCAGACGGCGGCTCTTGCGACGCAGGGGCGCGTGACGGCGGCTTGCCCTGATTGCGGGTGTGAGTTGGAATTTGGAGAGGGATGTGAGAAGTGCAGTTTCTGCGGGTACTCCCGTTGTTCATAAATTAGGTTCAACGAAATAATGGATCAAATTGGAGGGGGAGCCGGGGAAACTACGGCTCCCCCTCTGTTTTGTTAGAAATGAAAAAATACTGTATGCGAGAGGTGGGTTGCCTGGCAGGCAGAGGCCGTCGCTGGCCGCAGAGGTTGCCACCGAGCTTGCTGTGCGTAGTGGTTTCGCAACGGAGCTAATATTTGATTTTTCATGGGTTTAGGTGGGTTGCCTGGCAGGCAGAGGCCATCGCTGGCCGCAGAGGTTGCGCCATTATATTTGGTTTTTTCTCTTGCGTGAGTCCGACGCCCGGCGTTCGGAAAGCTGTTTTGTCCAACGAACCTTTTGCTTAAAGGTTTGCCCCGGCTGCGTCTGGCGCTCAGGCCTCTGCCTGCCAGTATTTGGTATTACACAGGAAAGGGGGAAGAGACTATTTTTAAAAACCCGCCCCCGCTATTAAAAACATCATTTAATCAGGGAGAAAACCATGGAAGAAAAAGTTCGTATGCATATTAATGATCATGAGGTTGAAGTCAAGCCTGGAACTTCTATTTTAGCCGCCTCAATGAAGGCGGGGATTAAACATATGCATCTTTGTGGAGGGAGAGGCCTTTGCACGACCTGCAGAGTGCATGTTGTGGAAGGTGAAGATAATCTTTCCAAAATGGAGAATTTTGAACGGATTTCTTTACGGGCGCATCTTTCTTTTTCCGGAGAGGTCCGTTTGGCCTGTCAGGCAAAGGTATTAGGGCCTCTAAAAGTGAAAACGATTTTTCCGACCATTGGACGATTGGATTTTAAAGGCCAATAAAATTCCACTTGGGTTGGTTGCCTGGCAGGCAGAGGCCGTCGCTGGCCGCAGAAGGTTGCGCCATACTATTTGGTCATTTTTCATGCGTGAGTCCAACGCCCGGCGTTCGAAAAGCTGTTTTGTCTAACGAGCCTTTTGCTTAAAGGTTTGCACCGCCTGCGTCTGGCGCTCAGGCCTCCGCCTGCCAGTATCCGGAAAAGGAATTAGCCCACTTTAATGTCAAATTATGAAAGTCAGACCCAAAAGAGAATAAAATGGAGCATAATCCAGTGTTTCCCCAGCCGAATGATGTAAAAATTAAAATTTGGCGATATATAGACTTTTCCAAAATTGTAGATTTGCTAGAAAAGAAAACCTTATTCTATCTTGCTGTGCGTTGTGGTTCTGCATTTGAAGGCTTATTAATTTAACGTGAGTCGATGGTTGAAGAGAACTGAAAATACATAATTGCAAGACCCTCTATTTTGGGGATATAAAACAGGGAGAACAAGTATGAATAAGGAACCATCTATAATGGAACTTATTTTTAAGTATAAAAAAATCATGGAAATTGTTCTATACAATACGATAATAGCTGTATTTATTTTTATACCAACTCCCTTATTGGCTGATAAGAATAGTGCATCAACCGATGATAATATTCCTTTAAGTCTTACATGCACATCAAATGCTCAAGCCATCAGGAGTTATGGATTTCCTGAGAAAGCTTGGATACGTGAAATAGGAAAGACGTCTGATGAATTTAGTACCGGAACTAAGGCTACGCCAAGAGGCTTGATTTTCCGTGATAAAGTTTTTTCCCAACTGGATACTGGCAACCCTATAATACGGAGCATAACTCCTACACATAAACTATCTGAAATTGAATTGGAAGAGCAAGCCGTCGAATTTGTTGGAACCATTTTAAGCAGGGCTTTTGATTCTGTGTTCATAACATGGAGAAATCCTACTGGAAATAAGGTTTGGCTTGCGGTTATTGATTTAACCCACCGGAAAGCAATAGTAAGTTATTTTGCTCAGGGAATTACTTCTCTCGAAGGGGAAATTGAGACTCTGGATTGTCGATGAATGGAATGGGGTCATCGGGAATGTGGTCGAATCTACGATTGACTCAATTGATAGGACGATTTTGTATTGAGGAGGTTTTATGAAGGGAAGTGAACGGGTGGTCTATTCACTTACTATTGATGATATTCAGACTGTGGCTAAAGATGATTTGGAAAGAAAGCTAAATAAAAAAGAACTAAAAATGGTTGAGAACAAAATCGGTGACCACGTCAATTGGTTTGAAGCGATTAGTTCGGCGATGAAAGATTCAAATATAGACGCTTGAAGTCTTGTGCCCAGATTTCGACGATTTTGCAATTTGGTGAATTGGTTGGTCGATTTATTACCTCTTTTTAGCTTTTCTTCTTGCGGGGTTTCAGTGTATTGCGTAATATTAAGCTCATTAACCCTTGAGACGATAGACGATGCGGAATAAAACTCATATTGTTATTGATCCTAAAATTATGGGAGGAAAACCTGTTATTAAAGGTACCCGGGTTCCTGTGCAGGTTATTGTGGGCGCACTTGCCGGAGGCATGAGTAACGAGGAGGTTTGTAAAGAGTATCGTATAACGGTTAACGATATCCATGCGGCACTGGCTTATGCAGCGGAGGCACTGGCTGAAGAAAAGGTGCATGCGCTTCCTCGTTGACGAAAACCTTCCTTTCAGTTTGACTCAATTACTCCGGGAATTCAATCATGATGTTTTCGACGTTGCTGATAGCTCCCTTCGAGGTTCTCCGGACGAACGGCTTTGGAAATTATCCGCTCGTGAAAGCCGGGTTATAATTACAAAAGATCTTGATTTTCCGTTTCCTCATATCAGCCCTTACCCGCCGGGTCTTATCCTTATTCGCGTGCCTGATTTTTTTACGGGCGAACAAATAACGCGCCTGTTTTCAAAAGCTCTAAAGACAATGAATTTAGAAGACTTAAAAGGTCAGATTATAGTTGTGTCACCAGGACAAATCCGTTTTCGCCCTCTCCAAAGTAAGTGAGAATTATAAAAAATGATGATGTATTGGAGTTGAGTCTACGATTGACTCATTCTTTCCGAGTAACGAAATAAAGGAACGGATTGAGAGAAAAATGATTTATAATATCGACGATGAAGAGACTCATTTTTTTCCTCCTTTTCGGATTCCTGCTTCTGGCGGGAGTCTACACATTTTACTTTCCTGACGTTTCGGTTTTAAAAAAGAAAAATCCCCGTACGACCTCCTTTATGAAATACCGGGAAACCGGCTGGAGAGCCTCAGGCCAACAGAGGAAAATTAATCAAACCTGGGTCCCTTTCGCGAGAATTTCTCCGTATCTGGTCAAGGCGATTATTATTGCCGAAGACGCCAAGTTCTGGTCGCACGAAGGCTTCGATTACGAAGCGATTCAGGCGGCCATTGAGAGTGATCTCAAATTAAAAAAGTACAAGAGGGGAGGTTCAACGATCACCCAGCAGCTTGCCAAGAACCTTTATCTGAAACCCGAAAAAAGTCTGCTCAGAAAGATCAGAGAAGCTGTCATTACCTGGAAACTGGAAAGAACTTTGTCGAAGCGACGGATTCTTGAGCTCTATTTAAATGTTGTGGAATGGGGCGACGGTCTGTACGGTGTGGAAGCGGCTTCCCGTTATTACTTCGCGAAACCGGCTTCCGAGGTGACGGCCATGGAGGCTGCCCGGCTCGTATCTGTTTTACCGAACCCGAGAAAATACCGGCCCGATGGAAATCAGAAATATGTCGAGAAGCGTTCAACGGTGATCTATCAGATTATGGTTGAAAGAGGAATCGTTGTTCCTGAATTTGAGGAGATGTTACACGTGAAGGAGCCTCTCGTAGAAATTTCAACTCCTCCTGCAACAGGGGCTCCCCCGCTGGAGTCGTTCCCTTCAACGGCGCCGGTTCCGGTTCCACCGGTTACCGCAGGAGGATCCCAATGATTTCGATCAAGACCCATCTTTCTCTATCTTCTCATGGCTAAACGCAACCTGAACAATAGGGATCAGATCTTTATTATTGACATCAATCTACCTATCAAAAGTAGGTTTACTGAAGTAAACTCAAGAATAAAGACCTGACTCTATGATCCTGCGGATACATATAATACATGCATATTATTTAAATTTATTATGCATTATGTCAAGGGAAGTGGCTTGATCGCGGAGGAAATTAGGATAGTCTCATCAATGATATCCTTGACAATATACTATACCTACCTATAGTATATATTGGAGTCCCCCAGGAGGAAGTCATGGCCCATACGATCCGTCAAAAGACCAAGCTATTGAACCGCGTGCGCCGTATCCGCGGTCAGATTGAGGCTGTAGAACGAGCCCTGAAAGAAGAAAAAGAATGCACCGACGTCCTTCATGGAATTGCCGCTGCTCGCTGGGCGATCAATGGTCTGATGGCCGAAGTCCTCGAAGACCATATTCGTAACCATGTTGCTGATCCAGCGAATGACCCTGACGCCGAGCGCGCGAAAGGGGCTGAAGACCTGATTGATGTCGTCCGCTCTTATCTGAAATAACGAAAGGAATCCCTTATGCCCTTACCCAACGAACCCACTCCTCTTTTGAACTTATCCGGGCAGGACCAAGAGCGGCCCATGGCTTCCGCCCCGGACCGCACCTGCCGTGATGGAAATGATCACGACGACGAACGGAGCCGCGAGCCTTCCTTTGAGTGGCAGGAGGCGGTGAGAATTGCTTTCGTCGCTTTTGCCGCCGCGGCGGTTTGGTTTCGCTTTTGGGAACCGACGGGTAACGTAAGCGTCATCGGCGTCGCGGGCGTGATCGTCGGGGGTTGGCCGATCTTCAAGGAAGCGATTAAGAATATTATGTCGCGACGCATGACCATGGAATTGTCAATGACCCTTGCGATTGTTTCCGCCGCCGCTATTTCGGAGTTCTTCACGGCCCTGGTGATCACCCTGTTCGTGCTGGGAGCCGAGGTCCTCGAGGAGATGACGGTTTCTGGAGGCCGGCGCGCCATCCGTAACCTGTTGGAAATTCTGCCGCGTTCGGTGTCTGTGCGCCGTGCAGGAGAAGTGCAGGAGATGAACGCCGATGAGCTTGAAGCCGGTGATACCGTGCTGGTGAACCCTGGCGGAAACATTCCGGTAGACGGAAAGGTCATCAGCGGCCATTCCTACGTTGACCAGTCGAGGATCACGGGCGAATCGATGCCGCTCGAAAAAACTGCCGGTGCGGCGGTCTATGCCGGTTCGATTAACCAGTCCGGCGCCCTGGAGATTCGCACCGAACGTATCGGCCGGGACACCAGCTACGGCAAAATTATCGAGGCCGTCGAGCAGGCCGAACGATCCCGGGCGCCCGTACAGCGTCTGGCTGACCGGCTTGCAGGCTATCTGGTTTACTTCGCGCTCGGCGCCGCAATCCTGACCTTCGTTATTACGCGTAATATCTACTCAACTATTTCGGTGGTGATCGTTGCGGGCGCTTGTGGCATTGCGGCGGGGACGCCGCTTGCCATTCTGGGCGGTATTGGCCGGGCGGCGAGGCTGGGTTCCATCATCAAGGGGGGACTCTACCTGGAGCTGTTGGGTCGGGTAGATACCGTCGTGTTTGACAAGACCGGTACGCTGACCTTCGGTGAGCCGGAAGTGCAGGCCGTTGTTCCCTGTTCCGGTCTTTCTTCTGAGCAAGTGACCGACGCGGCAGCGGCGGCAGAATTTCGCTCGGAACACCCTCTCGGCAAAGCCATCGTCGCGCACGTGCGGGCCCTGGGCCGCCCGATCACCGAACCCGAAAAGTTCGGATACGCTCCCGGCCGTGGGATTACAGCGATCGTTTCGAACAAAACTGTTCTGGCCGGCAGCCGGGCGCTCATGCGGGATCACGGGATCGAAGTTCCAACAAAATTTGTCTCCGGCCGTGAGGCAGTTTCGGAAGTATTTGTGGCTCAGGACGGGCGGCTTTACGGCGTCATCGCCATCGCCGATACCGTCAGACCGGAAGCTCAACGCGCGATAAAGAAAATCAACCGAATGGGTATCCGGACAATCCTTTTAACCGGGGATAACCGTGCGGTCGCCAATGCCGTGGCCCGGCAGCTTGCCATCAAAGAAGTGGAATCCAACTTGTTGCCGGAAGAGAAGCTCTCCCGGGTCAGAAATCTGGTAACATCCGGTTGTACCGTTGCCATGGTGGGCGACGGCATCAACGATGCGCCGGCATTGACCGCGGCAAGCGTGGGCGTGGCCATGGGTTCCGGCACCGATGTCGCGCGCGAGAGCGCCGATGTGGTTCTTATCGGCAATGATTTTGTGAAATTCACCGAGACGCTGGAAATTGCTCGACATACCCGGGCCATCATTTGGCAGAACTTTGCAGGAACCATTGCCATCGATACCCTTGGCATCGGCCTGGCCGCTGTCGGTTTAATCAATCCGCTGTTTGCCGCATTCATTCATGTCGCCTCGGAGCTCGCCTTTTTACTCAACTCCGCGAGACTGCTGCCGGTGGGGTCTGACAAAACCGTAAAAAATATCGATAATTCCATATTTTAGGAAATCTGGTATACTTATTTTCATGAGTTTGTCAGGGTCCATTGATTATCATCGAAGATACCCCAGGGTTAATCTCGAACTTAAGGTCGATTTTAGGGTTCTTCTTCATGAAAACGAAAAAGACCGGATTTCGTTGAATACGACATCTCTGGGAGGAGGCGGGTTGATGTTTCTATCTCCCAATAAACTCCCAACTGGCACCCGCCTTGAAATGCGGTTGTATCATTATGCCCATGTCATTGAATTTATTGCGGAAGTTGTCTGGACTGAACATCTGGTCGGAACCGAAACTTCCGATTTTAAATGCGGACTGGAATTTGTCAAAATTTCACAAGATGACCTTCTTCATATTCACCATATTCTCGAAACCCACCAAAATATTCAATCAGGTTCTTCGAATTAATTTCCGAAAAGACTCCGTTCAGTAAAAGCGGGTTTTAAATTGACAATTCGTTTAAAGAATTATAGGTTGTTCCTTTCCATTCGGATCATAAGAAAACGAAATTATTTTAAGGAGAACGGATGAACCCTGATTGGGAAAAAAGTTTTGTAGAAAACTTTCAAAAAATGGAAAACGAAGTTCATCAGCTTGCTGTTCAAAAAGGGTGGTGGGACCAGTCCCGCAATGACGGCGAGGCAATTGCCTTAATGCACTCTGAATTGTCGGAAGCCCTCGAAGCGCTGCGCAAAGGGAATCTTCCCGATTCCAAACTGCCGGAGTTTAACAGTGTGGAAGTTGAGTTGGCCGATGTGGTGATTCGAATTATGGATATGGCCGCCAACCGAAAGTGGAGGGTGGCAGAGGCTCTTGTCGCGAAAAATCATTTCAACAAAACGCGGTCCGTCCGGCATGGCGGAAAAAAGTTTTAGTCGAATTTTTGAATGCTGTCGAAAAGGAATTTGAGCAAGATGGGTTCTAATTCAATTCTTTTCCTTTGTTCACTATGGAGCTTGATCTCCCTTTCGCCTGTTTATTCCCAATCGCTTCAAGAAAATCAGATCGACGTGATCACTTATGACGGGATCATTAACCCGGTCGCATCGGAGTTCATCGCCCAATCGATTGACGAGGCTGACCGGAAACATGCCGAGGTTTTGATCCTTCAACTTGATACCCCCGGCGGGTTAGATTCTTCAATGCGTTTGATTGCCAAAAAGATTTTGTCATCGGAAGTGCCTGTGGTTGTTTATGTTTTTCCCTCCGGGGCCAGAGCCGCTTCAGCGGGCCTGTTTATTCTGGAAGCCGCTCATTTTGCGGTGATGGCTCCGGGGACCAACATCGGCGCCGCTCATCCGGTCTCCATGGGAGGAGGTGAGATGACGAAGGAGATGTCTCAAAAGGTGGAAAATGACGCCGCCGCTTATATCCAGTCGATTACCGAAAAGCGCGGGAGAAATTCAATATGGGTTCAAAGGGCAGTTCGGGAAAGTGTGTCGATATCTGAGACGGAGGCTTTATCGCTTAAAGTCATTGATTGGGTTTCCCCGGGGTTAAACGATCTGGTATCGTCGCTTGACGGAAAAACCGTTTTGCTCGAAAAAGGGAAGAAAACCCTCCATACCAGGAATGGAAAAGTGAACATCAAGAAAATGGGTCAAAGGCTTCGGATTCTAAATGCCATCATCGATCCCAATATTACTTATATTGTAACTACTCAGGAGTGTCAGGGAGGAAAAAGCATTTCAGGCAAGTACGGTTGACCTGTCAGGGACTGGGAAATGGATTGCAAGAGGTTCCAGCCGTTTTTACGAGCTGTGGATAGGTAGCTTCTGATGCGGGCAAA
>JACOTA010000040.1 GCA_016178585.1 Nitrospirota bacterium | reverse complement strand
TCATCCGGAAAGCGGTGGAAGAGTATGGATACAGTCAGAGGGAGGTTGCAGATTATTTGGAGATGCATTACTCTTCCGTTAGCCGGATTGTCAATGGGAATAAGATGGAAAATTCAATAATAAAGACCTGACCCTCTACCCTGTGGGGTGTGATCTCAAAAACAAGAACTGTCACATTTTCTTTCTCAACAAGATAAATTACCTTGTATTGCAGGTTCAAACGTGACGAACGCTGCCCCTTTGTGGAATAAGAGCCCTCTGTGCCAATAATGATTGATTTTATAGGGGAAATGTATGGTGCCGAAGGCCGGACTCGAACCGGCACGCCCGTCGCCAGGCGAGGGATTTTAAGTCCCTTGTGTCTACCAATTCCACCACTCCGGCATTTAAAAAGACTAATTTAGAACTTTCTTTGGCAGTCTGTCAAGATTTTTAAAGAACCAGGCCGCGTTCTTTGGCAAGTTTCTGCTTAATCATCTGGAACAACCGGTTATAATCGACTTCACCTTTTTCAATCTGCTCTGAATAGTTTTTCATCAGCTCGCGAACTTCCTGGTTCAGCTGTTCCTCTACCATAAAATCGCCAGTGATGGTGTTTTCAATTAATGCAATCAGTTTTTCTTTTTCAACCAATGGTTTTATCATCTTTTGGTGCAAAAGATGTTCCACCATATTTTTTGCCATCATTGAGATTTGATTTTTAGTTAAACGCAAGGAAGGGCGCTCCTCTTTTTATTTCCGCCATCATTGTAAAGAAGCAACAGGGCTGATGAAGTCCTGCCAGGTTAAATGAAGCGCCGTCGTTTCCATCGCCGATTCCTGAATGACTTTGGATGCCGTTAAATAGGCGACTTCATGAGTGTTATTCGCCTTACTTAAGTGAGCCAGGTAAACATGGCGCAAAGAGGGATGGAGAAGTTGCCTGAGTAATGAAGCAGAGTCTTCGTTGCAGAGATGCCCGTAATCGCCCCGAATTCTTTCTTTTAAAGAAAGGTGATAAGGTCCTTTTTCTAATAATTCAAGGTCGTGGTTAAATTCTAAAACCAGAATATCGGTTTTTTGAAGAGCATTAACCACGAAGGGGTTGATCATGCCAAAGTCGGTTGCAATTCCAACCTTCCACTCTTCGTATTGAATCGTAAAACAGACCGTATCTGAGGCATCGTGAGGCACTGAAAAGGGATAAATCAAAAAGTCTTTAATTTGAAATGGTTCGTTTGTGTGAAACTCCGCTAAAGAGGCAACCTTTTCCAACGGTTTACAGGCCGTTCGGGTTTTTTCATTGGTATAACAGGGGACAGAAACCCGGTGGGTAATCGATTTTATCCCCTGAGCATGATCTGCATGCTCATGCGTTAATAAAACCGCATCCAGTTGCTCGAGTGAGACACCTAAAGCGGAAAGCCGTTGGGCGGTCTGAGAAGCATTGAATCCGGCATCGATTAAAATCCGGGTATGAGGGCTTTCCACGTAAACGGAATTGCCATGACTTCCGCTTCCCAAAACACAAACCCGTAATTTAATTTTGCACCCCTTTCAAAAACGCCGCAATTGGATTATTTCAGCTGCCTGACTTAATGGGTGGCCAGGGTTCGAATATAGGCCACAGCGTTCCACCGATCTTGAATGGTTAATGTTTTTTCCCAGGCCGGCATGCCGCTTCCCTGTCCGCCGTTGCTAATTTTTTCAAATAACTGCTGGTTCGTCCGGCTCTCCTGATAAGCCTTATCTGAGAAATTCGGCATTCGCGCGACAGGGCCAAGGCCTTCTCCTTTTTTTCCATGGCATGAGGTGCAGTTTTTTTCAAAAATGGCCTTGCCAGGCTTGGGATCCCCGGGTGATCCGGTCTCTCCGGTCAAAAAGAAAAAACCGGTTAAAGAAATACAAACGCTCAGAATTATCTTTTTAATCATATCCGTCCCCCTGGTTTTGTGAGGTTTGATTTCTTTATTTAATGGATCCGGCCACACTGCCTAATAAATATTTGATATCGTCATCTTCAAGGGTCAATCCGGCGCCGATAAACGCCGTTTTTAAGTCTGAATTCAGTATTTGGTCATATCCTGTTTGCAGGAAAATATGTTTGAGGAAGGTATAAGAAGCCACTGCCTTTAAATGAGGTTTTGAACTTTGAGTGTCGGCGCTGTTAAAATCCCACGCGGAAACGCCCAGTTTCAGCTGATCATTAAAAAATAAATAGTCTGCTCCCGCTCCAAAACTGTTTTCAATGAGTCCGAGATGAAGGTCAAGGCCGCTGTATCGTCTTCCCATTTCCAGGGTGAGTTTTAATTTTCTTTCAGTCGTTACATCTGTGGTCGTGACGGTTGTTCCGGCGACGGTTTGGTCGCGGGTCACGGTGTTGACGCTTCCCCTCGGATCGTCAACGACTTCTAACAGATAATATTTGTCCACCCTGGGCGCCAGCTTAACGAAAAAATAACCCTTATTTTTTCGTGTGGTATCCATTTGATATTCGTTTCGAATTCCAACGGTTGTTTTAAATCGTTCTATCCGCCCCAGCGTGTTGTTTAATCCCTCCAGGGCACTATTTAACTTTTCATAGGCTTTTTCATCAGTGACTAATTTCCCGATGGTTCCTTCGCCGTTTCCTATTTTTTCGGTAATTTTTTGAATGTTACTCATCGCGGAATTTAATTTTTCATAAAGCTGGTCGTCGTGCAGGAGTTTTCCGAATGTGCCCTTGCCTGATTCCAGGTCGTTGGCGACCGTCTTTAAGCTGTTGACCAGACCCGGGATGTCTTTATTGATGACCTCGGAAAAATCTTTAAAATTTTCAACCGTTTCTCCGACCGCTTCCTGATTGTCAGTGATGAGTTGATCGATATGTTCGGTGAAACTTTTAAAATTTGCGAGGATGGCTTTAAGATCCTCCTCCCCTTTGGTCGAGCCGACAACCTCCCGGAGGGTTCGGGTCACCGCTTTAATGTCGGTCCCGATATCCGAAAACTTTGCGATCAGGGTTTCCAGGTCGCCCAGGGCTTCGCTCTGTTGGATCGTGTCGCCCTCTGAAAGGTAACCTTTTTCTTTTCCAGGGATTAAATCGACGTATTTTTCCCCCAGTAATCCTGAAGCCCTGATGACGGCGGCGCCTCCCTTATGAACCTTAACTTCCGGCTGGATTAAAAAGGTAACTCTCGCTTTACTGTCAACCAGCTCGAGCGTTTCCACTTTTCCTATTTCAACACCGGCCAACCGAATCGGCGTTTTCCTATCCAGTCCCGCCGCCGAGTCAAAATGAACAAAAATTCGATACCCTGATTCTTTTCCGATCCGGTAGAGGCCAATTTTCACCGACATATAGGCCAATAAAATGGCGCCGACAATAACGACCAATCCTACCTTTGCCTCTGTGGTGAATCCCTTCATTGGTTTTTATCTCTCAGAAAGTCACTTCTATCGGGCCAACGGAAGACCCCGTTACGAATTGATGGACCACCGGATCTTCGCTGGATTTAAATTCATCAGACGTTCCTGTCCGGTGGATTTTTCCTTGATACAAAAGCGCGAGCCGGTCTCCGATTTTATACGCGCTGGTCATGTCATGGGTGATGGCCACCGAGGTGGCGTTAATTTCATGTTTCAGCTTGATAATGAGTTCATTGATCACGTCTGCCATAATCGGATCTAATCCCGTTGTCGGTTCGTCGTACAGGATGATTTCAGGGTTCATTGCTATGGCTCTTGCCAATCCAACCCTTTTTTTCATTCCACCGGAGAGTTCCGCAGGCATTTTATCCTCAATATCTTTCAAGCCGACCATTGCCAGCTTCTGAGTCGCAATGTCTCTAATCTCTTTCTTGCTCAGAGAGGTATGTTCCATGAGGCCAAACCCAACATTTTTCCACACGGACAAAGAATCAAATAAAGCGGCTCCCTGGAAGAGCATTCCAAATTTTTTACGGATTTCCCCTAATCCTTCTTCCTTAAGGGGAATGATGTCCTGTCCGTCAATGAAGACTTGTCCCTGGTCGGGTTTTAAGAGACCCATGATGATTTTTAATAAGACGCTCTTACCGGTTCCACTTCCCCCCAGAACGACCATGCTCTCGCCCGTTTCGATTTTCAGATTAACGCCGGAAAGGACGTGGTGGCTGTTAAAGGATTTGTGGATATCTAAAATCTCTATCAATCTATTATATTCGGGGGCCTTCGAGAGAATCACTCTCAATGCCCCCGAACCCCGCGCTCGGACTGGCAAAGCCTGATCCTTGCTTATTTAAACAAAAGGTTTGTTAAAAAGTAGTCAGAAACGATGATCAAAATCATAGAGAGCACCACTGCGCCGGTGGTCGCTTTTCCAACTCCCACCGCTCCCCCTTCTGTCGTAAATCCTTTGTATGAACAAATGATGGAAATCAAGATACCAAACACACAGGCTTTAAGCAAGCCCCCAAAAATATCATTTCCTTCAAGAAATTCGGTTGTACGACGAAGATAGATGACCGGATTTGCCGACAGAGTTTCTACAGAAACAAAATACCCGCCGATAATTCCGATCATATCGGCAAAAATGGTTAAAATAGGCAGCATGATAAACCCCGCGATGAGGCGGGGGATGATCAGATATTTAACCGGATTTACGGCAAGAGTGCTCAGGGCGTCGATTTGTTCGGTGACCCTCATCGTTCCCAGTTCTGCCGCCATGGCTGCGCCCGCACGGCCTGCAACGATGAGACCGGTTAACACAGGTCCCAGTTCACGCGTGAGGGAGAGGGCGACAACCGTTCCCACCAGGTTCTCCGCGTGAAACCGCTTAAATCCGGTATGACTTTGAAGGGCCAGCACCATTCCTGTTGAGAGGGCAGTGATTAATACAACGGGAATCGATTGAACCCCGATGACTTCCATTTGCTGAAGGATATTTCTGAAATAAATGGGAGGTGTAAAGGTCCATCTGAGGGCCTGAAAAAACATCGTAAAGGCGGCCCCGACTTTTTTTAAAAAATCGAGTGTTGGCCGGCCTATTTTTTCGAGCTGGCTTTTCATAGATACCCAGCAAGCAAAGCGAGGAAACTCCATGAAAAGGTAACGTGAGCCCCTTTTAAAATATACCCAGCGAGCAAAGCGAGCGAGAGGGGGAGGCTCAATCCGGCTTTGCCGGTTGAGGGGGCGACGTGAGCCCCTTGATACACCCGCGGGACTCTTTTCCCGATTCCGCAAAGGATCTCATAGGAAATGGTTCCAACCCATTCAGCGACTTCTTCGGCGGAGATAAAATCTTCTCCCTGTTTCCCAATCAGGACGACTTCATCTCCCATATGGATGTTTGGGATCCCCGTGACGTCAATCATGGTCATATCCATGCAGACCCTCCCGACGACAGGCGCGCGGGTTCCATGAATCAAGACCTTTCCGGAGTTCGATAGGGCTCTCCAATACCCGTCTGCGTATCCGACCGCAATCGTTGCTATGACGCTTTGGCGGGACGTAACAAACGTTCCGCCGTAACTGATCGGTGTGTCCGGTGGAACCGTTTTCAGGTGTACGACGCGGGTTTTAAAACTCAATACGGGTTCTAAAAAAAGAGGGGGGTCTTTGAGAGAGGAGTAGCCATAAAGCATCAGGCCGGGCCGGACTGGATTGGAGTAAACGCCGGGGAGGGACAAAATGGCCGCGCTGTTGGATAGATGGATATCAGGAGGGTTGACGTTGAATTCCCGCAGTTCTTCCATGATTTTATTCCAGAGCAGCAATTGTTTTTTTGTATTTTCCGGCCTGGTTTGGTCGGCGTCCGCAAAATGCGTCATGATCCCTTCAATTCGTATTCTCTTATTTGCCAGGATTTCTTTGAGAAAAGGCCGAATTTCAAGAGGTTGAATTCCTAAACGACCCATTCCCGTATCGATCTTAAGGTGGACGGGGAGGGTCATTCCGCGGTTCTCGGCCTCTTTTTCAAGAAGGGGAATCAAAGGCGTTTGAAACAGAACCGGAGTGAGTTGAAACTCAAATAGAGATTGAATTTGTTCCTTTAAAATGCTTCCCATAATCAAAATCGGAACGCGAATGCCCGCCTGTCGAAGTTCGATTCCTTCCTGGACCAGGGCGACGCCGAGGGTTTTAACCCCTGCGGCTTCCAGAGTCTGTGAAACCTTGATTGCCCCATGTCCGTAGGCATCTGCCTTAACAACGGCAATAATCGAGCGATTCGGGCCGGATACTTTTTGAACCTGTTCCAGGTTATGAAGAAGGGCGTTTAAGTCAATTTCCGCAATGGTTGGGGAAAAGCCTTTTTTTTCTATTGAAGAAATTTTGGAGGTTTTAATGGCCATGCGCTGAAATTTCCTGATTCATTTGGTTTTGCAAGGTCGTCATTTTTTGATGAGCCTGGGCGGCGTCGGTTAACTGGCCTAAAAAGGTCAGAACTTTTTCCAGATGTTGATAAAATTGAATGGCTTCCTCAGGGCGGTCGTCAAATCCAGCCGATTCGGCTTTTTTTAAAGTTTCCAAGGCTTTGTCCCATCGGCCTTCTTTTTCGTAAACGAAACTGAGCGTGTCGAGAAAATCAGGGGATAACCGAGGGTCTCTGTTAATGGCATCGAGGAGAAGCTGTTCGGCCTGATCTAATTTCTCGTTTTGGGTCAAATAGAGCCAGGCGAGATTATTATAAGCCTTGCCATAAGAAGGATTTATCCGGATTGATTTTTGATAAAACTCTTCCGCAAGACCGGCTTTTCCCTGAGCCAGGTAAATATTCGCCATATTCGTGTAGGACTCTTCGCGGAACTGTTTTTTCTTAAGGACCTCCTCGTATTCCTTCAGCGCAAGGTCGTACTCTTTTTTCCTTTCATAGGTCAAAGCCAGTTGAAAATGTTCCTCCGCGGATAGAGGATCATGTAACACGACGATTTTTGGCAAATGGCCGCATCCGCTTGTCATCGTAACAACTAGTCCAATCATAACATATTGGAAAAAGGAGAAAAATAAAAACATGGGTCTTTCGTTCCGTCTAAACCCCTGGCAATACAACGAGCATCCAGTCATCGGTGCTCTTCCATTGGTTTAAAAAAGCAGGATATGACATTCGTTTAAATTCATTTTGGCCTGAATGAAAAATAATTTCTTTTTTTGAAAGGTCATAACCGATGATCACAATATAATGACCCAGAGGAAATAAATTGTTCCCCAGGTTCAGGAACGCAATGACAGGATGTTTTTGTCTGATCTGCCCTTCTAATTCTTCCCGGGTTCCCGCAGGTGTTTCTGCCAGGAAACCGTGGACCGCGGCAAAATTGACGAGATCAAAGTTCAACGTGCCTTTTAATTGAGGGATAAAGATTTCTTTGGAAATTTCTTCTTGATTAAAAGATCGGCCCCAGTAGGCAAAAACAGATTGCAGAGACGCAGGCCCGCAGAACTGGTCCTTTTGGGGGAAAAAAGGCACCCCCGGGATTAAAAAGGCCTTGTCAGGAAACTGGTTGGTGATGTCAGGTCTTTCGTTATGCGTACAGCCAATAAGGACGAAAATAAAAGTGAGCAGAATTGAATAAACGAGAAAAGGAATGAGAAAACCAGTTTTTTTCAAATAAACCGTTTCTGATGCGGTGATTTATCGGGTAATAATGACCTTATGGCCGGATACCTGTAAAAGAACAACAACCAGGATGGCAATGACCAGGAGAGCGATAATGACGCCTAAACCATCACCCCCTCCTCCGGTTTGCATTGAATCGATTTTTGACGAGATTTGGTGCAGTTGCGCATCGGTTAACTGGCTGATTCGGCTGGAAATCTGTTCCGCAGTCAAACCCAGGTCTTTTAGTCTCTGCTGAAGGAGTTTTGTTTCAAGGATTTTCTGAACATTTTTGATATCATGTTCTCTGTTGGCAGAGAACATGCTGAATGGATTAGCCTCCGCAGGGGACGAAGATGAAAGGAACATCGCAAATAAATCGGCGGGAAACGCGCCGATCAACAAAATAGCCATACATAAATAAAGGACAACCGTTTTATTTAAAAAAGAATTTTTGAAAGAAGATTTCATTAGGTTAAGCCTCCCACAAAGCTTGCTCGCGAGCGATTCCGCAGCGAAGCCAGGTCATTGAATTTTTTTCTACTAAACCTCCAGGATTTCATGTTCTTTTTTCTGAATGAGTTCGTCCAGTTTTAATATATTTTGGTCAATCAGTTTCTGGACTTCGTCCTGATTTTTTCTTAATTCATCTTCGGAGATTTTTCCTTCTTTTTGTTGTTTTTTGAGCTCGTCGTTGGTATCCCGCCGGATATTCCGAATATGGACCTTATTTTCTTCCCCGATCTTCTTGATATGTTTAACAAGTTCTTTCCGGCGCTCTTCAGTGAGCGGGGGGAAACTGAGCCGGATGACCTTTCCGTCGTTAGAAGGGGTTATTCCCAGATCAGACTGCTGGATTCCTTTTTCAATTTCAGGAATAAGGGTGGTATCCCATGGAGAAATAATGATGGTCCGGCTGTCGGATATATTCAGGGTTCCGACCTGTTTTACCGGGGTCAGGGTTCCATAGAAGTTGACTTTTACTCCGTCAAGAAAAGCTAAAGAGGTGCGGCCCGTGCGAACTCCGGCCACTTCTTTTCGAAAATGTTCCATGGCGGCGTTGGTTTTTTCCTGCAAATTTTTTTTAATTTCAGGATTCATTTTTTTGTCATCCGTTCATATGCACAAGGGTCCCGATTTTCCCCCCTGAAACCACTTTTTTAATATTTCCGTTGATTTTAATGTTAAATACAATAATGGGAAGGTTGTTGTCCATACATAAAGTAATGGCCGTCGTATCCATAACTTTCAGCTCCTTTTTTAGGACATCTGAAAAGGTAAGGCTCTGGAATTGTTTGGCTTCGTGATATTTCATCGGATCCTGGTCGTAGATGCCGTCGACCTTTGTCCCTTTTAAAATGACATTGGCTCCGATTTCCATGGCGCGCAAAACCGCCGCCGTGTCAGTTGAAAAATAGGGGTTTCCTGTTCCGCCGGCAAAAATGACGACTCTTTTTTTTTCCAGGTGTCTTATCGCCCGCCGTCGAATGTAAGGTTCCGCAAGCTGTCTCATTTCAATCGCCGATTGGACGCGGGTATAAACCTGTTTTTTTTCGAGGATATTTTGAAGAGCCAGGGCATTGAGTACGGTGGCGAGCATTCCCATATAATCTGCCGAGGTCCGCTCCATGCCTTGAGCGCTGGCCGCAATGCCTCGAAAGATGTTCCCGCCGCCGATGACGATCGCGATTTCAGTTCCGAGTTGAACAATCTCTTTTATTTCTTCACCAATGAGTTCCAGAATCTTGGGGTCTATTCCGTACCCCTGTTCTCCCGCCAGGGCTTCGCCGCTAATCTTTAACAGGATCCTTTTATACACTCAACCGTCCGCAGAATAAAATGGGCTTTTCGCTTAATTTCCGACTTTATATTTAACGAATCTCTTGATCTGGATGTTTTCACCTATTTTTGCGATTTTCTGGTTTAGCAGGTCTTTGATTTTAATGTCCGGATTTTTGATGAAGGACTGTTCAGAAAGGCAGATTTCTGAAAGATACTTGTCGAGTTTTCCTGAAGCTATTTTTTCAATAACAGCCGGAGGCTTCCCTGATCCTTCAGCCTGTTTGATATAAATTTGTTTTTCTTTTTCTAAAATTTCTGAAGGGACTTCTTCTTTTGAAACGTAAAGAGGCTCGGGAAAGCTTCCCGCCACCTGCATCGCAAGGTCCTTGACCAACTCCTGAAACTCTTCATTCCTTGCCACAAAATCAGTTTCACAATTGACTTCGACTAAAACAGCGATTTTTCCGCCGGAATGAACGTAAGAGCCGATAATCCCCTCGGTTGTTTGTCTTTCTGATTTTTTGGCAGCCTGTAAAGTCCCTTTTTCTCTTAGATAGACAATGGCCTTTTCAACGTCTCCGCCTGTCTGGGAAAGTGCGGTCTTGCAATCCATGATTCCAGCGCCGGTTTTTTCGCGAAGCTCTTTTACAATATTTGCGTCGATCACTGCCATAGGGATGCCCTTAAATCCTTGTTTTCGTTTTAATTTTTTTCAGTCAAACCCATTCAACCCGGTGTCTTTAAACGGGCGCTTCTTTCTTTTCCTCTTCAATGCTGATTTCAGATTGAGAAAGGGGAGCCGGTTTAACTTCTTCCTTGTGAGACTTGGCCGCCCGGAGTTGTTTCCCCTCAATGATGGCGTCCGCAATGCGAGAAGTGATTAACTTGATGGAACGGATGGCATCGTCGTTTCCGGGGATGACATAGTCAATCTCATCGGGATTGCAATTCGTGTCGATAATTGCGACCGTGGGGATCCCCAGGCGGTTGGCTTCCATGACGGCGATGCTCTCTTTTTTAGTATCGATGATGAAAATAGCTCCGGGAAGACGTTTCATGTCTTTAATTCCTCCCAGGGCTCTCTCGAGAGAGGCCATTTCTTTTTCCAGATGAGAGACCTCTTTTTTCGTCAATTTTTCAAACGTTCCGTCTGCCTTTGTCGCTTCCAGTTTTTTTAATTTGTCGATGCTCTTTCTGATGGTTTGAAAATTGGTCAGCATGCCTCCAAGCCACCGGTGGCTGACAAAAAACATTTCACAGCGTTTGGCCTCTTCCTGAATAATACTCTCGGCCTGCCGCTTCGTCCCCACGAAGAGAACCGACTCTCCGTTGGCCACGGTATTTTTGACAAATTGATAGGCCTGATCAAAGAGTTTAACCGTTTGCTGCAGATCAATGATATAGATTTGATTTCGTTCGCCATAGATAAATTTTTTCATTTTCGGGTTCCACCGCTTGGTCTGATGACCAAAATGGACGCCCGCTTCTAAAAGATCCTTCATTGCCAGTTGAGACATTGTAAACACTCCTTAAATAGGGTTAGACCGCCGCATCCTTGCGCCTCGGGCGCTGAAAAAACAAACGTTTAATCTGCCGGGCTGCTTTATCCTTCTCAAAAGAGACCCGGATAAAGAAAAAGGTGCGTGAGAAATTTATAAGCCTTAGGAAATTAACACAAAACTCCACCTTTTTCAAGTTAAATAATAAATTTAGGATTGTTTTTCCCGGGTCAATAGTGGTATGTTGAAATTTTTTAAAGTTTAAAAGCACAGGGGAAAAGGTAAGAAAAGCCATGTCATCGGAAGAGTTGATCCGTCTTTCCAATCAATATATTATGGGAACCTACAACCGTTCTCCTCTGGTTATCAAGAAAGGGAGAGGTAATAAAGTTTATGATCCGGAGGGCAAGGAGTATCTGGATTTTATCAGCGGGATCGCCGTCAACAGCCTGGGTCATTGTTTTCCTCCCATTACAGTCGCATTACAAAAGCAAGCTCAGCGTTTGATCCATGCGTCTAATCTCTATTATAGCGAGCCTCAGATCTTTTTAGCCAAAAAACTGGTCGAAATGACCTTTGAGGGAAAGGTCTTTTTCTGCAACAGCGGGACGGAGGCCAATGAAGCGGCGCTAAAACTTGTCCGAAAGTATTTTAAAGCCGAAGGGAAAACCGACCGCTACGAATTTATTACGATGAACGGTTCTTTTCACGGAAGGACCTACGGAGGGTTAAGCGCTTCGGGTCAGGAAAAACTTCATCACGGGTACGAACCTCTTCTCCCTGGCTTCGTTTATGTGAATTATGATGATCTTGATGCGGTAGAAAAAGCGATTTCCGCGAAAACCGCGGCTATTCTGGTGGAGCCGATTCAAGGGGAGCGGGGGATTATTGTCCCTTCCTCCCGTTATTTAAGAGGGTTGCGTGAACTGGCAGACCGCCATGGTCTGCTCCTGATTTTTGATGAAATTCAAACCGGCCTGGGGCGGACGGGCTCCCTTTTTGCCTATGAATATTCCGGAATAACTCCGGACATTTTGACCCTTGCCAAAGGTTTAGGCGGAGGGGTCCCGATCGGGGCAATGATCGCGAAAAACCCTATCAATAAAGTTTTCTCCCATGGCTCCCATGGCTCGACCTTTGGAGGAAATCCTCTGGCCTGCAGCGCGGGATTGGTCGTGGTTGAAACGCTGACCGCCGACCATTTTATTCTGGAGAATTGCCGGCGTCTGGGGGCGTTTATTCTGGAAAAATTAATGAAATTACAGTCCCGTTATTCGTTTATTAAAGAGGTCAGGGGAAAAGGTCTATTAATCGGAATGGAGCTTCTCATTGAAGGGCGCCCGATTGTTTTAAGCTGCCTGGACGCAGGTTTATTGATTAATTGCACCGCTGAACGCATTCTTCGTTTCGCTCCACCTTTAAATTCAACCGAGGAAAACGCGGAGGAATTTATTGAAATATTGGAATCTGTTTTTGAAAAGATCGAAGTGAAATGAAACGAGACCTCCTGTCCTTAAACAACCTGACGCTCGACGAAATTGAAATTCTCCTTTTACGGGCGCAGGATTTAAAAGAAGAGCTTAAAAAGGATATTCTTCACCCCCACCTAAAAGGGAAAACCCTCGGTTTGCTGTTTGAAAAAGCTTCGACTCGAACGCGGGTTTCTTTCGAGGTGGCGATGGCCCAGCTCGGGGGGCATTCGATTTTTCTATCAACTTACGATATCCAGCTCCAAAGGGGAGAGACCATTAAAGACACCGCACGGGTTCTTTCTTCTTATATCGATGGTCTCGTGATTCGAACGTTTGCCCAGGAGGTTGTCGAAGAATGGGCTCGTTATGCGACGATCCCGGTGATTAACGGGTTAACCGACCTTCATCATCCCTGCCAGATTTTATCCGATCTGATGACGATACGCGAAAAAAAAGGGAATTTGAAAGGGTTGACCCTGGCTTATTTTGGGGACGGAAATAATGTGGCTCATTCTATTTTAGAAGGGGCCTCGAAGGTCGGAATGAATGTCATCATTGCCTCTCCAAAGGGTTTTCAACCCAGGGAAGAGATTGTTAAGGCGGCGCAAGTTGAAGCGGAAAAGCATGGATCCCGTGTCGAAGTCACAACCGATCCGAAGGCCGCCGCCCGGAACGCCAATATTCTCTATACCGATGTCTGGGTGAGTATGGGCCAGGAAATGGAAAAAAATAAAATGAAGGATGTTTTTAGACCCTATCAGGTTAATGCGTCCTTTTTGAAACTGGCTGACCCTCAAGTTCTGGTGATGCACTGTTTACCCGCCCACCGCGGGGAGGAAATAACAGAAGAGGTGATGGAAAGTTCCAGATCCGTGATTTTCGAACAGGCTGAAAACCGGCTCCATCTCCAGAAAGCTCTATTGGAAATGTTCCTTAAATCGCCGAAAAAAACTCCGTCAAGCGCCCGATAACGACCAGGAAAATGTTCTTATGACCCAACCTAAAGTTAAGAAAGTCGTCCTGGCTTACTCAGGCGGGCTCGATACGTCAGTCATCATTACCTGGTTAAAAGAAAATTACCGCTGTCAGGTCATCGCCTTTTGCGCCAATTTGGGCCAGGAAGAGGATTTGCAAGGCGTGAAGGAAAAGGCCCTGAAAACCGGCGCGGATAAAGTTTATATGGAAGACCTGCGGGAGGAGTTTGTTAAAGATTTTGTGTTTCCCATGCTGAGAGCCGAGGCCATTTATGAAGGGGAATATCTGTTGGGCACCTCAATCGCCCGTCCTCTCATTGCCAAGAAACAGATTGAAATCGCCCGGAAAGAGAAAGCAGACGCCGTTGCCCACGGGGCAACCGGGAAGGGAAATGACCAGGTCCGGTTTGAGTTAACCTATTTATCCCTCATGCCGTCGGTTAAAATTATCGCGCCCTGGCGGGAATGGGAGTTCCGTTCAAGAGGAGACCTGATTGATTACGCGAAAGCGCGTAAAATCCCCATTTCGGCGACCCGGTCAAAACCCTACAGTATTGATCGTAATTTATTCCACACCAGTTACGAAGGGGGAATCCTGGAAGACCCGTGGATGGAACCGCCGGCAGGGATGTTTCAAATGACGGTTGCTCCGGAGAAGGCCCCCCAAAAACCGCAATTCGTCGAGATTGAATTTAACCGGGGCAATCCTGTGGCCGTAAACGGCAAAAAATATTCCCCCGCGGAAACGCTCGGCCTTTTAAACCGTTTTGGCGGAAAACATGGCATCGGCCGGGTAGACCTCGTTGAAAACCGTTACGTCGGAATGAAGTCGCGGGGAGTTTATGAAACACCCGGAGGCACCATCCTCCATAAAGCCCACCGGGCCGTTGAATCGCTGACCATGGATCGGGAAACCCTTCATTTGCGCGATTCCTGGATTTCAAGGTACGCAGAGCTGGTCTATTACGGCTATTGGTTTTCTCCCGAGCGGACGATGCTTCAAACCGCGATAGACCAAAGCCAGGAACGGGTCACGGGAGTGGTGCGGCTCAAACTCTATAAAGGGAATTGTTACCTGGTCGGACGAAAGTCGGATCTGTCCCTTTACCATCAGACCCTTGCAACCTTTGATGAAGAAGAGGTCTACCATCAGAAAGACGCTGAAGGGTTTATTAAACTCAACGCACTTCGCCTTAAACTTCAATCTAAAGATTTTTAAATGACCCAACCGAAAAACAGAGCGAACAAAAAATTATGGGGCGGACGTTTTCAGGAAGCCACCCTTTCCAGCGTTGAAAAATTCACGGCATCGATTCATTTTGACCGGCGGCTTTACCGTCAAGATATTCAGGGAAGTATTGCCCATTGTAAAACGCTCTGCCGGGCGAATATCATGACTCCAAATGAACGGAATAAAATTATCATGGGACTGGAAGGGATTTTAAAAGAGATTGAAACCGGTAAATTTAAGTTCTCGGAGGCGTCTGAAGATATCCACATGAGCATCGAAAAACGGTTAATCGAAAAAATAGGCCCGGCAGGAGAAAAACTCCATACGGGCCGAAGCCGGAATGATCAGGTTGTTTTGGACTTGCGGCTTTATTTAAAGCACGAAGTCTTTGAAATCGCAGGTCTGCTAGGCCGACTGCAGGAAGTTTTTTTTCATCTGGCCAAAGATCATTTAGAGGTGATCATGCCCGGGTACACCCATCTTCAAAAAGCTCAGCCGATCCTTTTTTCCCACTATATTCTGGCCTATTATGAAATGGTTGAGCGGGATCAAGAGAGGCTCATCGATTTATTAAAACGGATCGATGTCATGCCCCTGGGTTCGGGAGCCCTTGCCGGTCCCGGGTTTCCCCTCGATCGGGAATATACCGCCCGGCTCCTTGATTTTCCCGAAATCAGCCAGAACAGCCTCGACGCCGTGAGCGATCGCGATTTCGTGATTGAGTTTCATTCCTTTGCCTCCGTTCTGATGATGCATCTGTCCCGTTTAAGCGAGGAATTGATTTTATGGTCCTCAACGGAATTTGGATTTGTCGACCTTCCGGATGAGTTTTGCACGGGAAGCAGTATGATGCCCCAAAAGAAAAATCCTGATATTCCGGAGCTGGTTCGGGGAAAAACCGGACGGGTCTATGGAAATCTTTTTTCCGCCCTGACGATGATGAAGGGGCTTCCATTGGCTTATAATCGGGACCTCCAGGAGGATAAAGAGCCCTTGTTCGAAACCATTGACCTGGTTAAGAACGTTTTATCGATTTATGCCGAACTTTTATCAAAACTAAAGGTCAATCGTCCAAGGATGCTTCAGGGGTTGCAGAAAGGATATCTTCTTTCAACCGATATCGCAGATTACCTTGTTGAGAAGGGAATGACCTTTAGAAAAGCGCATGAATTGGTTGGAAAACTGGTTCGTTATTGTATGGAACACGAGAAATACCTTGAAGATCTTTCGTTAAAAGAGTACCGCTCGTTCTCTAAATTCTTTCAGAAAGACATTTTGAACCTCAGCCTTTCTTCTTCCATTAATAAACGGAATGTCATTGGAGGGACGGCCACCTCACAGGTGATCAAAAGGCTGGAAAAACTGGGAAAAAGACGTTAAACAACCTGCAGACTTTCTTTGAGACACTCTTTAAAAGAAAAAAAATTAGGAAAAACGGCGGCGTTTCTGGTCATTTTATTTTTGTTGGCGGGATGCGGGCGGAAGGGGGATCCTATTCCCCCCGAAGCGAACGCCCTGAACTGGCACGGAAGCCCGTCCCTTGAGGAAATCCGCCACCTTGTTATCCGTTTGTGTTAAATTCGTGATATGAATGACTTTCATTATATAAAAAATGAAATGTATTGCGAGGGCGTTTCCATTTCCAAAATCGCTTCAGACGTCGGGACGCCATTTTATTTGTACAGTCATGAGACCCTCGTTCGCCATTTTAAGGCCTTTGAGACCGCCTTTAAGGAACTCCCTCATTTAATTTGCTATGCAGCAAAAGCCAACTCCAACCTGTCCATTTTGAAAATCTTCGGCAATCTGGGCGGCGGGGCGGATATTGTTTCGGGAGGGGAACTTTTCAGAGCGCTTCGCGCCGGGATCCCCCCTGAAAAAATTGTGTTTGCCGGTGTCGGGAAAATGCGGGGAGAAATTGCCTCCGCCCTTCGGGCAAATATTTTAATGTTTAACGTCGAGTCTTCGCAGGAACTTGCCCTGATCAATGAGGTAGCAAAATCTGAAGGTCAAATTGCGCCGGTGGCTTTGAGAGTTAATCCTAATATCGATCCCCTCACCCATCCTTATATTTCTACAGGAATGAAACAAAGCAAGTTTGGAATTGATATTGACCTTGCGATGAATGGATATCTGGAGGCCCGCGCGTTATCTCACATTAAGGTGGTTGGAATTCATCAACATATCGGTTCTCAATTGACCGATTTAAAGCCTTTTGTGGACGCTCTGACCAAAATCGCGGAGTTTATTCGCAAACTCAGGGCCAACGGAATTGAAATCTCCATTCTCGATATCGGAGGTGGTCTGGGAATTACTTATGATCACGAGTCGCCTCCCCTTCCCGGTCAGATGGCGGAAGCCCTTTCTCCTTTGCTCCGGGAAATTGGCTGTACGGTCATTTTGGAGCCGGGAAGATCGTTGGTTGGGAATGCCGGGGCGCTCGTTTCTCAGGTGCTGTTTACGAAAGCGTCCTCCGAAAAAAATTTTTTAGTCGTTGATGCGGGGATGTCTGATTTAATCCGGCCGGCTTTATATCAGGCTTATCATGAGATTAAACCGGTTGTTCAAACAGACAGGCCTTTAAGAAAAGTGGATGTTGTGGGTCCCGTTTGCGAATCGGGTGATTTTTTCGCGAAAGACCGTGAAATTATTGAACTTGTCGCCGGTGATTTACTGGCCGTGATGGGTGCAGGGGCCTACGGCTTTTCAATGGCGTCCCATTATAATTCAAGGCCTAATATTCCTGAGGTGCTGGTCCGGGGAGACAAATATATGATCATCCGGGAGCGGGAAGATTATGAGGATTTAATCCGGCGCGAAAAAATTCCGCCCGGTCTCCTCTAATATAGGGGCTCGCGTCGCCCCCTTCACCGGCAAAGCCGGATGAAGCTTCCCCCTCTCACTCGCTTTGCTCGCTAGGTTTCGCACTGGCGAAGCCAGTTGCTTCACTTTTCCTTGTTTTTCCCATGAGTTTTCTCCTTTAACATGAGAAATAACCTTTATGGATCAACCTCTAAAGCCAAAACAAAAAAAAGGGAAACTCTTTTTTTTAATTCTAATCATTGTTTCCGGTATCTGTGTGTTTTCGTTATTGTTTTTAGCTTTTGAGGGTGATAAAGTAACTGTGTATATGATTGAAAGGTTTGTTATGGACCAGGGGATTTTTGAAAAAGAGCTCTCCGATGAAATCAATCCGGAAGAAAAAAAAGAGGTCATTTTAAATCTTCATCAATTTTTCAATTCGGCAAAGTCTAGTTTTGAATCCAAAGAAAAAGTCGCCCTGGTCGGCAGCAAACTGCGTGAAATCATGGAAGACAAGAAAATGACAAGAGAAGAGGTGCAGGCCCTGGAGAGTCTTCTTAAGAATTAAATCTGAAAACCCGATAGACAGACCCAATTAAACCATGAGAAATTTAATTAATTTTCATAAAATGAGCGGGAGCGGTAATGATTTTATCGTGATCGATAACCGCAATCATGTTTTAAAAGGGCTTCCGATTCAGAAATTAACTCAAAAGATCTGTAAAAAAGGGCTTTCTGTCGGCGCGGATGGTCTGATTTTAATTGAAAACTCGACAAAAGCAGATTTTAAATGGCATTATTTAAATGCCGACGGAGAAGAGGCTTCATTTTGCGGAAACGGAGCAAGATGCGCGGCCTATTATGCGGTCCTTAAGAAAATCGCGAAACCTGAGTTAACCTTTGAAACTCTAAGAGGGCTTGTTTCAGCAACGGTTAAAAAAAAGACCGTTAAAGTCAGCATGATGAATCCTCAAAAGATTGAATTGAATAAAGGTTTGTTTTTGAAACAACGACGATGGGAAGGGCATTTCATGGTCATGGGTGTTCCCCACTGGATTCACTTTGCGAAGGATATTGATCAAATCGATGTTCCTGACGTCGGTCCCAGGATAAGAAACCATCCGATTTTTCTACCTGAAGGAACCAATGCCAATTTTGTTGATATTTTAAACGAAAATGAACTGAGAATCCGCACGTACGAACGGGGAGTTGAGGCTGAAACCCTTGCCTGCGGAACCGGTGCTGCGGCGGCCGCATTATTGGGCCATCGTGTGTATAAAATGTCTTCTCCGGTGACTGTTTATCCTAAAGGGAACATTCCTTTAAAAATCTATTTTAAAGCGGCCCAGGGAGAGTTTTCTAAAATTTTTCTCGAGGGGGATGCAAGGACGGTCTTTGAAGGTTTTCTTTTCGAAGACGCCTGGCAATATTAGATCCAGTTAAAATAAAGAAAAAAATAATGAGGTTATAACGATGAAAAAAGTCCAATTTAAAGGGGTGAT
Organism: Nitrospirota bacterium; assembly: GCA_016178585.1. NCBI lineage: Bacteria > Pseudomonadati > Nitrospirota > Nitrospirota bacterium. Next base: position 40,538 of record JACOTA010000040.1, on the reverse strand, counting down.
CACGGCCATTATTACGCCGTTTAAAAACGGAAAATTCGACCCAAAAACGATGGCCGAATTAATTGAATTTCAGGTTTCTGCCGGTGTTGATGGAATCGTTCCATGCGGGTCTACGGGAGAATCGGCCACGTTAAATCATGAGGAGCATAGGGAAGTCATTGATTTTGCCATTAAAGCGGTAAAGGGAAGGGTTCAGGTCATCGCCGGTACCGGTTCAAACAGCACGGATGAAGCAATCATGCTCACCCGGTTTGCGGAAAACGCCGGGGCAGACGGCGCTCTGCTAATGACGCCTTATTATAATAAACCGACCCAGGAAGGGTTATACCGGCATTACAAAGAAATTCACGATCAAACAGGCCTTCCTTTAATTCTATATAATATTCCGGGGAGGACCGGAGTCAATATGGCTCCTGAAACAGTGGCAAGACTGGCCGGATTTGAAAGGATTGTCGCGATTAAGGAAGCTTCAGGCTCACTGGTTCAGATGATGGAAATTATCCGGCTTTGCGGAGACCGCCTGGCGCTGCTGTCAGGGGATGATGGGTTAACCCTCCCGATTCTGGCCATTGGAGGAAAGGGGGTCATCTCGGTTACGGCAAATATCCTTCCAAACGCTTTACAGAGCATGATTCATTTGTTCAATGACGGGAAGATTGAGAAGGCCCGGGAGGTTCATTATCAATACCTTCCCCTTCACGATGCGATGTTTATTGAAACAAATCCGATTCCCGTCAAAGCGGCTCTTCATTTTATGGGAAAGTGTTCCAACGATCTTCGCCTGCCTCTCACGCCGTTGTCGGATTTAAACCAGGAGAAGTTAAAGAGGGTTTTAAAAGAGTTTAAACTCATCTAATCAGAAAAGGCCGCAGAGAATGACAAAAGGGACACCTGTAAATGTTTTGATCAAAGGGGCTGGCGGTAGAATGGGGAGCCAATTGATCTCCCTTGTGATAAAAGATAAACACTTTCGGCTGGCCGGCGCAGTGGAAGTTCCGGGTCATCCCTTTGTGGGTAAAGACGCAGGAGAAACGGTTGGCCTGGAAAAAAGTGGAATTCAAGTTTCAGCAACGCTCCCGTCGGAACTCGAAACAAAAACAATTTGCATCGACTTTACGGTTCCAGAGTCAACCCTGGCGTCTTTACCGTGGGCTGAGAAAAATAAAATTCCCCTGGTCATCGGAACGACCGGCCTGACAAAAGCACAATTAAAAATGCTGAATCAGGCCTCTGAAAATATTCCCGTCGTTTACTCTCCAAATATGAGCATTGGCATCAATATGATGTTTAAGGTCTTGCATGACGTGGCCTTAAAGTTAGGCTGGGATTACGATATGGAAATTGTGGAATTGCATCATCATCTGAAAAAAGATGCCCCCAGCGGAACTGCAATCAGGATGGCGGAAATTTTGGCAAAAGCCATTGATGAAAAAATAGAGAATGTTGCGGTTTATCACCGGGAGGGGATTATCGGCGAGCGAAGAAAGAAGGAGATCGGAATACAATCGGTAAGAGCGGGAGATATCGTCGGGGAACATACGGTTTATTTTGCGGGAATCGGGGAACGTTTGGAAATTACCCATAAGGCGACCTCCCGGGACAATTTTGCAAAGGGAGCGTTGATGGCGGCGGCGTGGGTGGCAGACCGGGATCCGGGGTTGTATGACATGGAAGCCGTTCTGGGCCTCTGAAATGATTGTATTTGTGGGATTGGGATCCAATCTCGGAGACCGGGAAATGACGATTCAAAACGCCATTGACGAAATCGGAAGCTTAAAATCAACAAAAGCGGTTGTCCGGTCTTCGTTATATGAAACCGACCCTGTCTCCGAAACACCCCAGCCTTTCTTTATCAACGCGGTCATTCAGGTCCAATCCGAAATCTCCGCAGAAGATCTGCTTAAAGAACTGATGCGGATTGAGAAAAATTATGGGAGAGTTCGGGAAGGGTTTGAAACTCCGCGGACATTAGACCTCGACCTTCTCTTTTACGGCGATCAAATCATTCAGGATCCTGGTTTAAAAGTTCCTCATCCCCGCCTCCATTTAAGAAATTTTGTCCTCATTCCATTGGCTGAAATTGCCCCTCAATGGAACCATCCGGTTTTTAAAAAGAGCGTTCAGGAACTTTTAAAAGAGAATCCTTCAACGGGACAGGTTAAAAGATTGCCTGGCCGGTTTGATCCAACACGGGCCGTGAAATGAAAGAACAGGGAAAGGACCACCGTTATATTGCGATTGAAGGGCCGATTGGCGTTGGAAAGACCATTTTTGCTCAAATTTTAGCGAAGGAGTTAAAGGGGCGGGTTCTTTTGGAAAAAGCGGAGGAAAATCCTTTTTTAGCTAAATTTTATCACCAGCCTGAACAATATGCTTTTCAGACCCAGCTTTTCTTTCTTTTTTCGCGATACCGCCAGCAGCAAGAGCTCTTTCAACTCGATCTCTTTTCAAAAAGCACCATTTTGGATTATTTATACGCGAAAGACAAAATCTTTGCTTCTATTAATTTAAATGATGAAGAGTTTAATCTTTACCAGCAGATTCAGCAGTTATTAACCGCTCAAATTCCAAAACCGGATCTGGTGATCTATCTTCAAGCGGAACCTAAAACGCTTTTTCAGCGCATTAAAAAACGAGGCCGTGATTTTGAGAAAGAAATTGAAGAAGAATATCTTCAGGTTCTCATTGAAAATTACAATCAGTTCTTTTTCAATTATAGTGAATCTCCTCTTCTGGTGATTCAGACGAATGATATTGATTTTGTTAAATCCCGTGAAGAGCTCGAAGACCTTCTTAAGCAAATCCGTCTAATGAAAACCGGAATACAATATTACAATCCGATGAAAATTAAATAAGTGAAGCGACTGCTCTGCCAGCGCGGAACTTGGGGTTTGGGGGCATTGAGAGTGAATTTCTCGAAGGCCCCTGAATATAGAAGAGTACCTTTCCGATGAAAGAGATCGTCAGCCTCGAAGAAATGCAGGCCATTTCCGCTTCTTTGCGTAAAAACAATCAACCTATCGGGTTTGTTCCAACCCTGGGGTTCCTTCATGAAGGGCATACTTCGCTCATCAAAGAGGCGGTTCGAAGATGTCCTCAGGTCGTGGTTTCTGTTTTTGTCAATCCATTGCAATTTGGTCCCGACGAAGATCTTGAAAAGTACCCTCGAGACCCCATGGGAGATGCTCAAAAATGCCGTGACGCAGGAGCCCATCACCTTTTTCTTCCGGAAGCGGATGAAATAATCGGAAAAAATCCCCTGGCGATGGTGAAGATTGAGAAATTGTCGGAACGATTATGCGGCGCGAGCCGGCCCGGGCATTTTCAGGGTGTCGCGACCATTGTTTTGAAACTCTTGAATATTGTTCAGCCGGATTGGCTCTTTATGGGAGCAAAGGATTTTCAGCAAACCGTTATTGTCAGGAAAATGATTCATGATTTTTTTATTCCCGTTAAATTAGAGGTGATGCCGACGGTCAGAGAACCGGATGGTCTTGCGATGAGTTCCCGAAACTGTTATTTAAAGCCCGGGGAACGGAAAGCGGCCAGGGTCTTATATAGGGCCATGAAAAAGGGAGAGGAAACTTTCCGCAAGGGAGAACAGCGGGTTTCTGTTTTAAGAGCGGTTATTGAGAATGAAATCAAAAACGAACCGTTGTCAAAAATTGATTATGTCCGGATTGTCCATCCGGAAAATCTCGATGAGATCGAGGTGGTCGCCCGGGAAGCGGTCATTCTGCTCGCGGTCTGGATCGGAAAAACCCGCCTGATCGACAACGTCAAACTAAACGTTTAATGAATGAATTCGGGAGCAGAATTTTTTTAAATGCGGTTTTTAGCACCGTTGACAAAAAGTTTCGATATTCCCGTTTTCCGGCCAGGACTTCGGTGTAAAGTTGAATCACCCCTGGATGTTTCAGGGTCAGGTCGAACCATAGCCCGGGAAAACGGTAAATCAGCCAGGCCATCCTTTTTGCTCCCCTGAATTCAGGGTAAAATTCTTTTTCAATTTTTTTGGCATATCCTTTAAGGGAGGCGCCTTTTTTGATGAAAGTTTCGGAAGCCCTGCCCGCAATTTGCCCGCTTCGCATGGCATAATAAATTCCTTCTCCGAAAAACGGGTCAACGAGATGTCCGGCATCGCCGGCCAACATCAATCTTTTGGAGACCAGTTTTAACCCTGGGCTTGTGAAGATCGGAATAGGGTGTCCGGTTTCTTTTAAACAGACGGCCGGCTTTGGAGGAGGATCGGGAAGCAAAAGTGAAGGGTTTGTTTTTGAAAACACTTCAGTCATATAGGATTGATAGGATTTTTTAATCTTCTGGTTTCCGGAAAAACTTGCGGCCCCGATGGAAAGGCATTCCCTTTTCGGAAATATCCAGCCATATCCCGACTCAACGGCGCCCACCTCAATTTCAATACTCGAAGAATCCACCGGGTCGTGATTTCGTTTAAACTCTCCTTCCAGGGCCGGTGCGTTTTTTGACTTTAAACAGGGATTCAGCCATCGGGTGGTGAATCCCAGAGCGCCGTCTGCTCCGACAGCCACTCTTGCTTTAAAAGTCAGACAGTCGGTATGAACTTCCATTAAATCATTCTGTTCATCGATTTTTTGAACCCTGGTTTCTCCTTTAAAGTCGACGCCGGCTTTGACCGCCCGCTCAACCAGCATCTGGTCAAACTGGTCCCTCATGACGAGATAAGCAAAGGGCTTATCCTGATGGAAGGTTTTTTGATGTGATCGATAACTTAACCGGAACGAAGAGATCCGATTTTCAATACAGGAAAGGTTTTCAAGGTCTACAAGTTGATGAATTTTTGTGGTCAGCCCCCCTCCGCAGGCTTTATACCGGGGGAAAGCGGATTGATCCAGGGCCAGCACGGAAAGGCCGCGCGAAGCCGCCTCATATGCGGCGGTGGAACCGGCGGGGCCCATGCCGATGATAATGACATCGTATATCATGCTCTGCGTTATTTTCCCAATTCAACAATTCTATTATGTGCCGGGAGTCCAGCCAATATGATATTTCGTCAGCATAGAAGTCAGTATCGTGAGTGAATTGGTGAAGATGAGGATTCCTATAAAGATAATAAAGAGACCGCTGGCGACATTAATATATTTCATGTAGGGAATTATTTTTTTGTAAGTGGAAAGAAAAGAGTTGAATCCTAAAGAAAGGATAAATAAGGGGAGCCCAATCCCCAGGGAGTAAGCAGAAAGAAGAGTAACCCCGTTCAGGACGGAATCTTCCGTACTGGCGTATAGAAGGATGGATCCCAGGATGGGACCTACGCAAGGAGTCCACCCTGAGGCAAAAGCGATCCCCACGAGAAAAGATCCGATCAGGCCAGCCGGTTTGTTCTGGATATGGGTTCTTTTGTCGGTCATTAAAAAACCAAACTTTAAAATGCCCATAATGTATAGCCCGAGTAAAATGACAATGGCTCCGCCGATTTTTCGAACCATGGCCTGATAGGTATGGAGAAGCTGACCCAGGGAGGTCGCTGTGGCGCCAAATAAGATAAAAATGATTGAAAATCCAGCGATGAACATGAGGGAGTTTTTAATGGTGAGCCACTTAATCGATTGGGAGGATCTGCTTCCCGCCGTCAGGTCTTCAAAAGACAGTCCTGTAATATAACAGAGATAAGACGGGACAACCGGCAACACACACGGTGAAATAAATGAGAAAAGACCGGCTGTAAACGCCATAAAAAACGAAATTGAATGCATAAAAGCTCTTCCTTTTAACGAACTATGACGGAGACTTAATCATTTGGTCAACAAGGTCTCTTTGTCTCGGGTCATTCCAATCCACTGCCCCGAAGAAACGGTTTGTAATGATTCCATTCCGATCGACAATAATACTGGTTGGAATTGAACTTACCCCGTAGAGGTCGTTGATTTGAAGCGTTTCATCGATAAGGATGGGAAAAGTAAACTGATATTCCTCCTGAAAAGGCTTGACGCTCCTGAGCCCGTCTTCATCGCTGGAAACGGCCAGGATTTCGAAGTCCTTCCGGTTAAAATGGCGGTACAGCTCTTCCATGGACGGCATTTCGGCCCGGCAGGGAGCACACCACGTTGCCCAAAAGTTCACCAAAACGACTTTACTTCGAAAAGATTCGAGAGAAATGAATTCTCCTTTTATGTTCTTAAGCCGAAAATCGGGGGCGGTAAACCCTACTTTGGCCATTTTCGGGGAAGCTTCCTCCGTTTTGGCATTTGAACCCGGGGCCTTTGTGCAACCCGAAAGCGGTGAAAAGGTCATTAAAATCAAAAACGAGAATAGTTTAATCAATCGATACGGCATTCATTATAATCAGGGGCCTTCGAGAAAATCACTCTCAATGCCCCCGAACCCCCGGGTTTCGCTCGGTCTAACTACGACCATTTCCAAATCCGTCACTGGCGGAGCCAGATGCTTCACTCATTTTCCTAAGATACTTCTTTATCGATAAAAATTCCGTTTGAAGATATAACCTGATCTTCAATGGCATTGGCTATTAACTTTAAAGCTTCTTTTTTGTAAGAAGAAAGAACGATAATTCTTTTTTCGTTAAACCCGCCGATGTTGAGGGGATAGGGAGTGATGCCGAGGTCTCTGATTTTCGCCAGGATCCCTGTTTCCTCTAAAAAACCTCTGATTTGCTCTGCTTCCAGAAGATCATAGGTGGTATAAATTTCCACCAGATTTGTTGATAAGGGTTCCAAAATTTTAAAGAACCTTAATGTTTTTAAATTTTAACATGCCTGAAGAAATCGGTCCAACTACTCTGATGGCGCTTTTCCGGCTCGTAAATCCTGCAAGGCTTTTTTTATAAATTCGGCATCCTCTGATCCGAGGGGTAGATTTTGGAGTGCCGCCGTCCAGGCTTGATCGGTTTCCTGAGTTCTGCCGAGATGAAGCAGGGCCAGTCCCTTTGTCCAAAGAACGACGGGTTCACGAGGAACATTAATCAAGGCCTTTTCAACGTGGTCAAGCGCCTCTTCATAAACGGCTTTGTTGCCGGGAGTCGCCGTTCGGATCAGGACATCGGCCAGGTTAAATTGGGCGACCTCATTTCTTTCGTCCAGTTCAACGGCTTTCCGCCAGGCTTTCTCAGCGTCCGTCCAGCGTTGCAGGGTCATGTAGGAACGCCCGGCCATCATTTGTCCTTGCAGATCATTAGGATTTTCTTTTAACCGTTTTTCGAGTCGTGCGACCATTTCCAGGGGATTGACGGGAGGCGTTCCCTGCGGGACGCCGTCTTCGTTCGCGCTTTGTTGAGCCCGCTCAAATTTTCCATAAACCAGTTTGTAAACGCCGGCTGTTCCTGAAACGATTAACAGGGCAAGGAGCGTTGAGATTGCCCACTGCGACCCCGAAAGCCTTGAAGAGGGGAATGGGTTCGTCGGCGATTTTGGCTCATGGATTTTTTGTTCAATCGTCTCCAGCTTTGCCAGGACTTTGATCAGACGCTGTTCATAGCCAGTTTTCAACTGGCGGAAGTCATGATCCGAAAATCTCCCCTGCGCGTAATCAAGATCAAGTTCGGACAGCGAAGTCAAAAGAGATTGTTTTTCGATTTTCAGATTCGTTTGCTCCTCATCGAGCGCGGCTTCGTTACCGGTCATGAGATACCTTTGATTTTTTACCCAGACTGGATAGAGCAGGTAACCGGTGACCAAAACTAAAAGGATTGCCGAATAAACTAAAAACATGGGTGATATCCTGATTTAATTCTTAAAAGAGTTTAATTCCTGTTGAATCCGCTGGCGCTCCTGTTCACTCATGGCGGGAGATTCTTCGGGCGGGGATAAAGCCGTTTGACTGACCCACTTTCTGATGTTTCGGTACAGAAAAACGCCCCCGATAAAGAGCAGGAGAAAAGGTCCTCCCCAGAGAAGCCAGTTTAATCCGAAGGTTCTCGGTTTCAATAAAATGGGATCTCCATACCGGCCCACAAAATAACTCCGGATTTGGTCAGGTGTTTGCCCTTCCATCAGGCGTTCCCGGATGATTTCTCTCATTTGGATGGCCAGCTCGGCGTTCGACTCCCAGACCGATTCCGATTGACAAACCATGCACCGGAGTGTTTTAGCGATTTTTTTGGTTTGAGCCTGGAGGGCATCTTCGTTTAAGGATTCTGCGCCAAATGCCGCGGATGCGAGAATGAGGGCACAGGTAAAAAATAAAATCGAACTCATTTTGTTTCTAAAGCCTGGCAGGGTTTTAATCATGGTTTTCTTTTCAACCGGGCCATTTTATGAAGCCGGGACCGATTTACCGTTTAATAAGGGTTCTAAAACATTCTGGGTAAAATTGATGTAGGACTCTCCGATAATGGGTCCGATTTCTTTGTGGCGAATAACGCCTTTTTGGTCAATCACAAAAGTTTCGGGAACGCCGTAGACGCCGTAATCAATGGAGATTCTTCCCTTTGGGTCCGAGATGTGTTGGAAATTATTTCCAAGCTGGCCAAGGTACTCGTGGGCAAGGTCTATCTTATCCTGATAATCAATCCCAAGCAGAACGAAATTGGGATTTTGACCATATTGTTTGTTAATAGAAAGGAGAGAAGAGTGTTCCAATTTACACTCCTGGCACCATGACGCCCAAAAATTAAGAACAACCACTTTTCCCTTGAACTGATCCAGGGATACCCGGTCTCCCGTGTAAAGGTTCGCCCCGGAAAAATCGGGAGCGGAAGTCCCCACAAGCACGGGAGGAAGGTAGGAGGGATTCCCCCAGAGCCCTTTGTAAAAAAGCCCCAGGAGGCCAAGGACTCCGGCCAAAAGAACAATATGCCACACGCGAATCATCTTCCGGTCCTTATTCCTGCACCATTTTCTTTGATGAAAATGGTGTCAGGGTCGCGATCCCTTCGGAATAAATTTCCTTCCGTTTGGGGCGAAAGATGTTTAAAAAAGCTCCAAAGACCATCACCGCTCCTCCATACCACACCCAGAGCACAAGAGGGTTGTATAAAGCACGAACCCTTGCCCATGAACCGTCAGGGGCCACCTCGGGAATGGTCAAAAAAATATGTCCCATATCATACTGATGAAGGGCCGTTTCGGTGGTCGGTGTCTGAGAAACAGTAAAAAGCCGTTTTTGGGGGGTTAATTGGGCAATCAGGGTATTTCCCAGGTAGACCTGAAAAAATCCTTCCTGAGCCACCCAGTTTGGGCCTGTGGTTTCATATAATTTTATCAGTCTGATTTTAAAAGAATTGAGGGTTACCTCTTCGCCAGGTTTCAGGATAACGACTTTTTCAGTTTGATAAATGGTGGAAAAAATGATTCCGACAATCATGATCAATACGCCGACATGAGTGATGATTCCGGCGAAACGTCTTGGATTTTGCCGAAAAGCAACATAAAGTCCTGACAGGTGATTGACGCGGCGTTGTTTAGCCCAAAACATTGAAATTTTTGAAAAATCAGAAACAATAGAGGCCAGGACAAAACAGACGACGGTGAGGCCGGCAAGCGCATAAAGATCGTGAACACCGAGGATCGCAAAGAAAACAAGCCCGGCTCCGGAAAATAAAAGCGGAATCAGAAAATGTTTTTTTAAGCTTTCCCTGGAGGCTTTTCGCCAGGGAATATACGGGCCGATCCCCATGAGGAAAATAAGCCCGAGAGCCACAGGCATAAAAACAGCATTGTAATAAGGCGGTCCGACGGAAACTTTTTTAAATTTAAGCGCTTCTGTCAAAAGAGGGTAAAGCGTTCCGATAAAAACGGTTACCATGGCAACCAGGAAAAAGAGGTTATTAAACAGAAAGACGGCTTCCCGGGAGATCATGGAGTCTAATTCGATCTGGCTTTTGAGTTTGCCTGACCTGAAAATCAGCGTTCCAAACGAAAGAAGGAGCATAAAGGCCAGAAACGCAAGAATAAAAAGTCCCCGTCCCGGGTCAGTCGCAAACGAATGGACGGAAGAGAGAACGCCGCTGCGGACGAGAAAAGTTCCAATGAGAGAGAGAGAGAAGGCCAGGATAATAAGAAAAAGGTTCCAGACTTTAAACATCTTTCGCGATTCCTGCACCATCACGGAATGAAGAAAGGCGGTTGCGACAAGCCACGGCATAAAGGCCGCGTTTTCCACCGGATCCCACCCCCAGTAACCTCCCCAGCCGAGTTCGTAGTAGGCCCAATAACCGCCCATAAGAACACCCGTCGTCAGGGCAATCCAGGCCAGCAGGGTCCATCTCTGGGTGACTTTAATCCATTCCTCGCCCAGCCGTCCGGAAAAAAGCGCCGCCATCGCAAAACAAAAAGGAATGGAGAGGCCCACATACCCTAAATAAAGCATGGGAGGATGGATCACCATGGCGGGATCCTGCAGGAGAGGATTTAAGTCTCTCCCGTCCACCGGGACTGGAAAGATTCTTTCAAAGGGGTTCGACAAAAACAGAATTAACAGTAAAAAGCCGTGGAGAATTAAAGATTCCATAGCAATTAAATAGGGCATCACCACAGGCTGGGTTTTCCAGTGAATCCAAACCGCCATCATGCAATAGAGGGATAAAATCCATGACCAAAGGAGAAGCGAGCCCTCATGTCCGCCCCAAAGACCGGCCACTTTATAGAACATCGGCAGTCTGCTGTTTGATGTCGCGGCGATGTATTTGACGGAATAATCCTGTGTGGCGTAGGAATAAATCATGGTCGCCATTCCGATCGAGAGAAGGACGAAATTCGCTGTGACCGCCTGTTTCCCAATCTGAATCCAGACCCCGTTTTGTCTTTTGAGCCCGATCATCGGGGTAACGATTCCTACGGCCGATAAAACCAGCGCCATGATCACCGCGAGGTGACCGATTTCAATCATCATCTTATTTATCCTTGCTTTTAATCGACTTTAAGGGTCTTGTAAAAATCTTTTTTGGGAAGGGCGACTCCCGCTTTTTTCATATCGGGGGGCATGTAATCCTCGGAGTGTTTGGCCATGATCATCTGGGAGTGAAGCCTTTTGTCGGAATCCCAGTACCCTTCGACCACAGCGCCTTGCCCTTCTTTGAAAAGGTCAGGAGGGATCCCCTCAAAAGTAACGGGAATCACCACTTTGCCGTCGGTCAATTCAAAATTAATATTCTTTGTTTCAGGAACAATTTTAACGCTTTGTTTAACCACCAAACCCGCTACCCGGACCTTTTTCCCGAAATGATCCTGGGTGAAAGCGGACACTTCAGAGGGAGTAAAGAAGTAGACAAGGTTTTGACCGAAATTACCAAAGGCCAGATAGCCAAGGCAGATGGCGATGATCCCGACACTCAGGATGACGCCTGTTTTCTTTGTAAATTTCATTGAGATTCTTCCGGTTGATAAATTTTTTCACGTTTTATTAAATCATACAATAAAGTGACTTTTCTTTCCATCATAAAGAGAAAAAAGGCCAGAGGAATCAGGCCGACCAGATAAGCGGCGGTAATAAAGCCGTAATTAGGCGTTAAGGCTAATTTTTTAGATTCAAACAGCCGGCTGGACGAATTCCATTTTCCAAGCAGGACAATGACTTTTAGTTCCCGAAGAGTTTCCAGCTCATCGCCGGTATATTGGACGGGAAGACGCTCCGGTTTGCCCGCGAGTTCAAAGGTTGCTTTATGAAGGACGGGCTCGACCATGAGGGTTCCCGATTCAATCCTCCCCTGGACCCGGATCCATTGATCCGGATGGTCGAGGACTTGATCGGGGGAGATGGTGCTGACCTCCCTGTCGTAGCGCTGGCCTCCCAAGAGTCCGAGGATTAAGCCTGCGGCGAGGATTCCTCCCCAGCGGAGATAAAACGTTTTCATGAACGAGGTCTCATCAATGGATGTCGCTCAGTAAACGCCCCTGCTTGGCTTCCAGCAATTGCTGTAAGTAAAGCATTTGCGTCCGCACCATGAGCATATAGGCAAAAAGGAGATAAAGACCGATCGACATACTGATTAAAGGATAAAGCATGTTGGCCGCGATACTGATGCCCCGGGTCGAGATTGAGAGCGGCTGATGAAGGGTTCGCCACCATTCAACGGAATAATGGACGATGGGAAGATCGACGAAGCCGACAATGGCGAGGACGGCTGAATAACGGGCTTTTTTTCCCGGATCATCCAAAAAAGACCTGAGCATAAGATACCCGATCAAAATCAGGAGAAGGACCGCGAAGGAAACCAATCGGGGATCCCATGTCCACCAGACATTCCAGGTGGGTTTGGCCCAGATGGAACCCGTAATCAGGGCGACGGTTGTGAAAAGAATCCCTATCCCCGCGGAAGCCTGGCACATATTATCAACGACGGCGTCTCGTTTCCAGAGATACCAGAGGCTTCCGCCGAAGAGAGCGGTATAAGCCACCATGGCGCCCTGGGCGAAGGGAACATGAATATACATGATTCTGACGATTTCCCCCTGGTAATAGTCCGGAGGAGAGGCCACGAGGCCCATATAAAGTCCGGCGGTTAAAAAAAGACCGGCAAAGAGAGCAAACCAGTTCTGGAATTGCCGAAGTTTTCCAATAAATCGGGAAGCTAGCAAAAAAGAGCCCTCCTTTCTAATTATTCATCCAAAATAAATTCAAAAACCCAAAAAGAAACCACAATAAAAACGATGTCAAAGATCCCTAATAATTTGACCCAATGGCTATAAAGGGCCAGCGGATCTCCGTTTAACGCGCCGCGGGTGGATTCTACCGCGCCGATAAATATTGGGACCGCTAAAGGAAGCAGGAGAATCGGAAACATGACTTCTCTTGCCCGGATTTGCACGGTTAAGGCGGAGAAGAGCGTTCCCAGAGCGGAAAGTCCCACGGTTGCTACAAAAAATATTAACAGAAACACGGGGAGTTTATCAAGGATATCAAGATTAAAGAATAAAATAAAAAGGGGAAATAAAATGATCTCCGCCGCGAATAAAAAGAGGACATTGCCGGCAAATTTACCGAGATAAATGGCTCCCCTGGATACCGGGGAGATCTGCAAATATTCGATGCAGTCGTTCTGCACCTCGGGTAAAAATGACTTTCCGAGGCCGATAATTCCGGTAAAACCAAACGCGACCCAGATGATTCCAGGCATCAGTTCTTTCGTCGACCTCTGATCCATCGAAAAGCTAAAACTGAAGATCAGAATGACGGAAAGGGCAAAAAACAGCATGGAAGAGAGATTCTCCCTGTTTCGAATCTCGCTGATGAGATCTTTCCAGACGATCCACTGGATCACTTTAAAAAAGCGCATCGGCACCGAGTAAAACTTTCACCGGAATTTCTTTTAAACGGCCGCTTAAAAGGACTCCCGCCTGATGGGCGACTTCCGCGGTTTTAACCCTTTCATGCGTGGTCATGAAGATGGTCGCTCCTTCTTTGTTAAAATCCCGAATACATTGGTTTAGGATTCCGACACCCCTTTCATCCAGCGACGAATACCCTTCATCCAGCAGAAGGATTTTTGGCCGCGCGAGAATGGCTTTGGCGAGGGAGAGGCGTTTTTTCATTCCCGCAGAAAGAAACCGGCTTTTTAACTTTGCGAACGGACCAATCCCGACCCGGTCCAGGGCGCTTTTAATGTGTTGCTGGGTTGGAATAATCCCCCGGATCTGTAAAGAAAAATGAATATTTTCAACGACATTAAGGTCGTCGTACAGATAGGACCCGTGGCTGACTAAAAAAAGACTTTCCCTGATTTTCATTTTTTCTTTTATCCCATGGAAACCCAGCATTTCGAATTCTCCCGAAGAGGGTCGCGACAGGGTCGCCAGGATGCGAAGAAGGGTTGTTTTCCCGGCGCCGTTGGGTCCAAATAAAGCGAAACAGGTACCCTCTTTAATTTCAAAAGAGACCTGTTTGAGAACCTGGTAGTGGTGGTAGGATTTACTTAACTCAATTCCTCGAATCGACATGGTTTAAAGGGAAAAGGTTCCCTTATTCAGAATCCTTTATTTTCTTAAGATCAGATTCTACCATCATTTCGACGAGTTGTCTAAAAGAAACAGAATGGCTCCATTTTAATTTTTCCCTGGCTTTAGAGGGGTCTCCGATGAGGAGATCGACTTCTGCGGGACGGAAGAAGAGAGGATCGGTGACGACGTGATCCTCCCATTTCAGCCCGACGCAGTCAAAGGCGGTTTGAATGAGTTCACGGACGGTGTGGGTTTCGCCGGTTGCAATGACATAGTCGTCCGGTTGGGGCTGCTGAAGCATTAACCACATGGCCTGGACGTAATCTCCCGCAAATCCCCAGTCTCTTTTGGCATCGAGATTTCCCATCCGGAGCTTTTGCTCAAGCCCCAGTTTGATTTTGGCGACGCCATGAGAAACTTTACGGGTCACAAATTCCAGCCCTCTTCTGGGGGATTCATGGTTAAACAGGATTCCTGAACAGGCGAACAGGTGGTAACTTTCGCGATAATTAATGGTAATAAAATGACCAAAGACCTTTGCCACGCCATAAGGAGATCGAGGGTAAAATGGCGTCAGCTCGTTTTGCGGAATGGCTCTAACCCTTCCGAACATTTCACTGCTTGAAGCCTGGTAAAATTTGCTCTCCGATTTTTGTTTTCTCATTGCCTCCAGGATGCGGGTCACCCCGACAGCATCCATTTCGGCTGTTAAAGTCGGCTGATTCCATGAGGTTGGAACAAAAGACTGCGCCGCCAGATTGTAGATTTCATCAGGTTGAGCGGCCTTGATGGCTTCATCGAGCGAAGATTGATCGGTTAAGTCGCCTGGAATGAGTTCCAGGTGGGGGACGAGGTGAGCAATACGGTCGAATTTTTCCGAACTTGATCTTCTGACCATTCCGGTCACCTGGTATCCCTTTTTGAGGAGAAACTCGGCGAGATAAGAACCATCCTGGCCGGTAATTCCCGTAATGAGCGCTTTCTTCATCGTTTACTTATCTTCTTTCGACCTGTTTTCAATCTCGGTTTTTGATCTATTTTTGGTTGAATCAGCCGGGGACGATGGCCCTAAAGCCAGAGAAATCATGATTAACGAAACAATAAATAGGATGAACGCCACCGGGATCAGATAAAAAGTGAAGCTGATGGTAATTGCCACAAAAATGCCAATCATGCCGGCTAACGCTGACAGGCAGCCGAAAAAACCTTTTCCTCCGGACATGGCCCTTCTCCTTCCGCCTGATCAGGAGTTATTTAGGCGGTGCTTTTTTATTTTAGAAAGAAGGGAGCGTTAAGGTTCGAGGCGTTATTTTCTTATTTTTTCTTCTTGTTCCTGGCGGGTTTTGCAATCAATGCAAAGGGTGGTAACGGGTCTTGCCAGTAATCGTTTTGTTGAAATTTGTTCGCCGCAGCTTTCACACACCCCGAAAGTGCCGGACGCGATTCGTTCGAGCGCTTCGTCAATTTTTTTGAGAAGTTTCTGCTCCCTTTCCTTTATCCGGAGAAGAAAGTTTTGGTCGGCGACAGCTGTCGCCTGGTCTCCTAAATCAGAGTAATTCTCGCTCCCGGGATTTAGACCGCCTCCGATAATGACACCTGCCTCGGCAAGTAAAGCGCTTTTTTGTTTTTCAAGTTCCTTTTTTATTTCTTCGTATTTATTTTCTTTTTTCGGTTTCTGTGCCATTGTCAGCCTCGATCATTATATCATTTGCTTCAATTGAGCTTTCAAATGAAACAAAAGCTTAACTTAATATAAAAAGAAATCTTCGTTTAAACTATCTGAAAACATTAAAAAAATCAGATAAACTTTATTTTAAAAATCAACAAGAATTTGAAGGACTATAACAGAGTTTAAATCAATAGTCAAATTAAATAGGATTTTATAAACCGCCCCAAGATTGACAGGGAATAAGGGGGTGGTCTATGATTTAAAGATGAAAATGACAAATGTAAAACAAGAGATTGAGGCTCCTTTTTCAGGCAAAATTGTGACTTTTATCGTTGGGAAAACCCATTTGGATCTCGAATCAAAAGACAGCATCGAAAGTAAATCGATTCGCAGAGCCCCAAATTACCCTGAAGTGGTCCCGAAACAGAAAATCCTCAGGGTATGGGCGGCCAAAGTGGATCAACGTGAAGCGCAATTTCTCTTGAAAGCCTACCTTCCTAATATTATTATTGTAGAAGCCTCTATTTTTGTTGATAATTTTCTTTCTCCTGTTTTGTTTGAGATCAAGCGAACCTTGTTGTCCGACTGTCGGAAGGTGCTGG
Organism: Nitrospirota bacterium; assembly: GCA_016178585.1. Lineage (NCBI taxonomy): Bacteria > Pseudomonadati > Nitrospirota > Nitrospirota bacterium. Next base: position 24,396 of record JACOTA010000040.1, on the reverse strand, counting down.
AAGAATTTAAATGCCAGTCTGATTTTGATGAGGAATATAGCGTCTATTGTATTTCAAAAAATTCAGGAGACCGGGAAACCTTTATGTCCGAGCATGGGGGGACCATCGCCAGCCTTTTGAAAAATGAAAGAATGCCGCTTGATGAGGAGGAAATTAAAAAAACGCTTGAAACCCATATCAAATACGGCATCGACGACCTGTCGATTGTCGACTGGGACGGCGCTTTTTTAATTGACCCAAAGGAGGATTTTGAACCGAATATCGAACTGTTTGAAATCGCGAATTATCAGCTCCTGAAATCGCGTATTCTCGACGATGAACTCGACAACCGGCTGAAGCTCACCGCCTCGTTCTTAAATGGGAAAAACAAAAGAATTTTTTTCGGATCTAAATTATTGAAAAGACTGTTGAAAGAGATTATTCAAATCCGGACGGAATCTATTTTGGAGTCAGCCTCCATCGAACAGAATATTAAGTTGATCGGGGATTGGTATTCCGCCCGGCTTTATCAGTTAATTTCGAAAAAATTTCATCTTGAAGATTGGGGTAAAAACATCAATGAGAAATTGGATACTCTTGAGGATGTCTATGTCATGGCTTCGGAAAACTTTTCTATTTCTTTCAGAACCACGCTGGAATTTATTTTAATTGGGGGATGGTTTATTCTCCTTTTAGGGTGGTTTTTCCTTTTTTATTTAGATCTTCATAAAGGGGGATAAATGAGTCATCATTTGATTCTTGCCTCAGGGTCACCGAGGCGAAAGGAGCTTTTATCTCAATTTGGATTGGATTTTGAAACGATTTTTTCGAATATTCCTGAAACGGAGATCCCGGGGGAACCGCATGAAGCCTTTGTGAAGCGTCTGGCCGCATTAAAGGCGGAACACATTGCAAACAAAAGAAAAACATCGTTTGTCATCGGCGCGGACACCATTGTGGTTTTAGGCTCCAAAAGGTTGGGGAAGCCTGGTTCAAAGGAAGAAGCGAGGGGAATGTTAGAATCGCTTTCCGGGCGGAGACATGAGGTTTTAACCGGAGTTGCTGTCATGAGGTCCGGCTCCGGGTTTATACAGGTCGAAGCTGAAAGGACGGCGGTTTGGTTTAAAAAGCTTTTACCTTCCGAGATTGAGAATTACGTGAAAACGCCGGAGCCTTACGATAAAGCCGGAAGCTATGGAATACAGGGATCCGGAGCGTCCTTTGTGGAAAAAATTGAAGGGGATGTTACGAATGTCATAGGATTGCCTCTCAACCGCCTTCGGAGGCTTTTGGAAAAAGCCGGTTTTAATTTTCCCTCAGAATACGATCGACCAGGTTTAAAAGTTCAAGCGGACTAAAGGGCTTTGCCAAAAAATAATTGGCTCCCAGTCCAAAGGCTTTCTCCTTATCCGCAGACTGGTTTTTCGCCGTTAAGATAATGATGGGCGTGGCCGTTGTGCTGGCGGTTTTTCTCAGAATTTCCAGAGCCTCTATGCCCGATAGACCGGCCATCATCCAATCCATGATAATTAAATCTGGTTTTTCCAATTGTGCCGTCAAAACGGCTTCGTGCCCGTTTTTAGCTTGAAGGATTTGAAACTTTTCTCCTTCTAAAGTCGCATTGACCAGCATTCTTAATGAACTTTCATCATCTGCAATCAAAATTTTTTTCATTTTAATTTTTTCCTTGATTTTCCGTGACGGCGGTTTTTTGAAAAGGAAGGGAAACGATAAATCTTGACCCTTTTCCCTCTGTGCTCTCGACCCGGATTTGGCCGCCATGAAGTTCAATAATGTCTTTGCATAGCGCCAGTCCTAAACCTGTTCCTCCGATATCTCGATGGTCGGAACTGTCCACCCTGAAAAATTTAGTAAAAAGTTTTCCGAGCATTTCTTTGGGAATGCCCAATCCCTGGTCTTGAACGGCTGCAATGACTTCTTTTTCTTTGGTTGTGATCTCAATTTTGACTTCTCCTCCTTGAGGGGAATATTTAACTGCGTTGGAAAGGAGGTTCATAAAGCACTGGAAAAGTCTTTTTTTATCCCCTTTGACAGGTGGAACAAAGGGAGGAAGTATTTTTACAAATTGATGTTTAGAATAAATGGCGGTTGAGAACCTTTCCAAAACCCTGTCAATGATTTCCGGTAAAAACAGAACTTCCTGAACGAGTCCAGGGTCAGAAGACTCCATTTTTTGGATGTCGAGGAACTCCGTCAGGATTGACGCAAGACGTTTGGATTCCAGGAAAATGGTCTCAAGATATTTCTTTTGTTTGTCATCCGGCAGTTTTCGATTCAGCAGAAGCTCGGAAAAACCCATAATGCTGGCCATCGGGGTTCTTAATTCATGGCTTACCGTATTGACCAGAGACTCGATATAGTCGTTTTTACGATGAAGTTCTTCATTGAGTGTGATTAAATCCCCTTTTTGAGTGAACAGGGTATCGTTTAAAGAGGTTAATTCGGTTGTTTTTCTTTCTATTTTTCGCCTCATTTCACTGAGGGCGGAGGAGAGCTCTCCAATTTCGTCTTTGGATGTCTGGAGAGGGATTGGGGCGTTGAAGTTTCCTTCTGCGATTGTCCTGGCGACTTTGGAAAGGTGAATGACCGGCTTCGTAATCATGTATTTGACCAGCACAAAAACAAGGGTTCCGATCGATAAAGGAAATAATAAAATAAAGGCGCCATATTGAAAGAACCCTTTGTTTGAAAAAATGACCGATTTCTCAAGCTGGAATTGAATGGCTCCCAGGGTCATTCCGAGTGAATTGATGAGCGGGATGTAGTAAGTAAGAAAAGAAGGCGTTTCTTTTTCAGCTTTACTGAAAAAAGGGTTTTGGAGCGTCGATTTTTTATAAGGTAAGATGGCCTCAAGGGGGGAGATGATTATTTTCTCCTGAATGAGATTTGAAATCGATTTTCCTTTTGTCAGCGGAAAAAAACTTATGAAAACGTCCTTGTCGATTAATTTCCTGAGTTGGAAAGAAAAAGCCTGTGAGAGGGGCCATTCAGCATGAACAATCCAAAGCCCGCTGGTTTTAAGAATCATGGGAGCGGACGCGGCTATTGATAATTCTTCAGAGGATGTTTTCTCGATAGAAACAGCCGCTTCGCCTTTGAGCGCCGAGAAAACACTCGAAAGCTCTTCGATATCCGCGCTCTTCCCCTTATGAATCAAATCGGCTGAAAAAATACCTTCGGGCGATGTGACACTGATTCGGAACCCGGGGTTTTTCTTTTGAAAGGAAGAAATGATTCCCTGGATCGTTGCTTGATTAAGGGGTTCCGAAACGCGGAGCAAGATCGCAATATTTTTCGACAGCTCTAACGCCTTTTCTCCATGTTCCGTGATCTGTTGTTGAAGGATGACTCCGTCGCGCTGAAGCCGGTCTTTGGCGATTTCAACGGTTTTAAGCATATTCTCGTAAATTTCAAAGGAAACGAGGAGGCCTCCGACTAAAACTCCGGTCAGGACCGTAATGAAGACCACTTTTGCTTGAAGGCCAAATCGGACCAAGAGGGACCCTTTATTCTTTCGGCGGAGTTTTAAATTTTGCCTGATTGGCAGACCCGGGTAAAGGCCAGCACGACTTCCGGATCAAATTGACTGCCGGAACAAATCTGAATCTCTTTTAGTCCGGCTTCAGGGTCATTCCCTTAGTATTTTCCGAATTCGGCGAAAAAAAATAATTCCCTGTTTTCCGGGTTAAATGATATTATTTCTTTTAAATCTGAACGTAACAAAAAATCTTTAAAGGGTCTTAATTGCATGAGTGAAACCTTTATTAAAAGTCCAATAAAAAAAGGGTTTTTTATAAAAAGACAAACCCTGCGAGGCTGTCCTTAAAAAAGTATAGCAGGTCTGTTGGGTTTATCAACCCGCCATTAATCGACGATTAACCAAAACAGGAGGACATTCAGATGCTCAACGCAATTTGTCTCATGATCATCGGTCTGGGTGGAATACTTTTTTCATGCACTCAAAATGAATCCAGGCAGGAAATTGTTTTAAAAGTTCAAACCGCTGCCCCGGCGGAATTGATTCAGGGTGAAACTTTATATCAGAACCATTGCGCCGGATGTCACGGAGACAAGGCCTCCGGCACCGACAAAGGACCCGCCTTTTTATCGCCGATTTATGAACCCAACCATCATGGAGATGAAAGCTTTGTTTTGGCCGCCAGGAACGGGGTCAGGGCCCATCATTGGCCATTTGGAGACATGCCTCCTGTTCCGAACGCCAAGGAAGAAGAGGTCCGGCAGATCATCGGCTATGTCCGGTGGCTTCAGAGGGAAGCACACCTCTATTAACGATGTTCCATGTCTTCTTGATTCCCCTCGTTAGCCGAATCATGACTAAAAAGGAAAAATTGTGCTTGTGTCCCGGCAGGGAATCTGTTACTATTGAGAATAGTTATCAATATCAATTAGAAATTTTCCCATGGAAAACGAAGCAGAAGTATTTAAAAAACATATTCAGGGTCACCAGCTTAAATTAACCCGCCAGCGTCAAATCATTCTGGATACGTTTCTAGATATGCCCCGTCATGTTTCCGCCGAAGAACTTTATGAAGCAAGTGTTAAAAAAAACGCGGCCATAGGGCTCGCTACCATTTATCGGACGCTTCATCTCTTGTGCCAGTCGGGTTTGGTTCAGGGGCGAGAATTTGGCGACGGACAGACCCGGTATGAGGTTGTCTATAATCACAATCATCACGACCACCTGGTTTGCACCCGATGCGGAAAAATTATCGAGTTCGAAAATATGGACATCGAATTTCTTCAGGAACAGGTGGCGAGGGAACATTCGTTTCAAATCAACAGCCACAAATTGGAACTCTATGGTTATTGCCAGGATTGTCAGGAAAAAGCGCCTCAACTCCGAGCAGAAAGAAAGAAAGGGAAAAAGTAAGAATGCGGGTACTGGCTTTTCTTGCTTTTTTCCTGTTCTGGACATCGATCAGCCACGGTGAAAATATCATCCGGTCAACCATAAAAGGTCAAAAGTTTAATCCGGATGAAATTCATATTAAATCGGATACCCCGGTTGTTTTCCAGGTGACCAATGAGGATTCTGTCCCCGTCGAATTTGAAAGCCTCGATTTAAATAAAGAAAAAATAGTATGGCCGGGGAAAACGATCGATATTCCCTTAAAAGGCTTAAAACCGGGAGTTTATGAATTTTTTAGCGATTTCGGTCCCAAAGATTTAAAGGGAAAAATCATTGTCGAATAGAATCCTTTAACGAAGAACGAAAAGGAATCACTGAAATGCTTGGAACGTTTATCATCAGTTGGAGGGAATCGATCGAAGCCGCCCTTTTGGTTGGAATCCTCATGGTTTATTTAAAAAAAATCGGCCAGAATAAAAATTTTATTTATATTTATGCCGGTGTTTTCTCTGGAATTCTCGCGAGCCTCTTATTTGCCTATCTTTCCAACAAAGTGAGTTTTTTGTTTGAGGGCGCGGGCGAAGAGATTTTTAGCGCGGTTATTTTGCTGTTGGCCGTTATCATCCTGACTTATATGGTTGTCTGGATGTCTGATCACGCTAGAAATTTAAAAGGAAAAATTCAGCAGAAAGTCGACACGGCTCTTGAACGAAATAAGCTATGGTCGCTCTCTTTTCTTGCGTTTACCGGCGTGTTTAGAGAAGGAATTGAGACGGTCCTTTTTCTTTGGGGGATTCTCCTTCAAAACCGGGAGTCTGTTTCAATTTCCCTGGCCTTATTTAGCGGGACCGCGGGCATCGTTCTGGCAATTCTGATGGCCTGGCTTTTTTTTAGAGGATTTGGACACCTTGATTTGAAGAGTTTTTTTAAGGTCACCGGTTTCATTCTTCTTTTCATGTCGGCCGGGATGTTGGTTGCCGCCATCGGGAAGCTAGAGTCCGCGGGAATTATTTCCCCAATTCTGAGCCATCTGTGGAATTCAAGCTGGCTGTTGGATGAAAGAACCCTTTTTGGGCATATTATTTCGGGTTTCCTGGGGTATCGGGCCAAACCTTCCTTGATGGAGGTTCTTTCTTATCTTATTTACTTTTTTTCAATTTTCTTATGGCTTCGCCGGCAGAATCCGAGGTATCGCTAAATGCCAAAACTCTTATTCATACTCTTCGTCGGGATTTATTTTCTTTTCTCCCCCTCAACTACCCACGCAGCCAGGGAATTCAAAGTTTATCCCGCTCAAACAGCATTTGAAGGAGAGGTAGAGGTTGCCTTATGGCATAACTATACGACTTCGAATTCACAACCCTACACTTTTCAAGGGGATCCTTTAAGTAAAACCGACCTTATGGAATATTCTCTTGAATTGGAATACGGCGTAACGGATCGTTTTACAGTCGAAGGGTATGCAGATTTTGAACAACCCAAAGGAGAGCCTTTTCAATACGTTCAGGCAAAAGCCGTTTTCGCCCGGTATCATCTTTTCTTAGAGGACGAGAAATTCTGGAATACTTCAATTTATATTGAATATTCGCTTCCGCGGGAAAAATATAACCCTTCAGAAGAAATAGAAGCCCGGTTAATTTTGGAAAAAGCGGTTCACCGCTGGACGGTTCGATTGAATCCTATTTTTACGAAAAAAATGAGTGGTCCTCAAATTTCAGAAGGGATTGGTTTTGAATATGCCGCCGGGATTTATTGGAGAAATTTTCATTATTTTGTCCCCGGAGTCGAGTTCTTCGGAGATTTAGGAGAACTGAAAAACACCCCTTCCCATGCCCACTATATTTTTCCAACGATTGAATGGCATTCTGGCTCAGGATGGAGATGGGAAACAGGGATAGGGTTTGGACTCACAGATGAAAGCGACCGGATGATTATAAAAAACATTTTACTCTATTCCTTCCTGTTGTAGCTGTCATTATTTGGGGGCCTCTCCGGTTTTGCTGCGCAAAATCCTCAAATGCCCCCAAGCCCCGCGCTTTGCACCGGCGAAGCCGGTTGCTTTGCTAAAAGGAAAAGTTGCAATTCAGGGCAGCCGAAATTTCATTTAAAATTCTCAATTCCATTCCAATCGAAATATCTTTTTGAATTTTCAAATCGAGCCCCCCGAATAAACCGATCAATCCATCTTCGTCGAAATTGGACTGGATGCCTGCCGGCGGGTCTTTAATGTTGCTTGCGGTTTTGGCGATCTGAAGGCCCAGGTAAGGCGTCATATCGGATTGGGATTCAAAACTCATTCCTCCAAATAAGCCGAATTCCGTCCAATCGACGTCACTTTTAAGGGTCGGCGAGAAATCGACCGAACTTCGGGCGAGCAACAGTTTTGCCCCGCCCCCAAATTTGATATGCTCCGGGCGAAGTTCTCCGAGGGTCGCTCTGGCTCCGAATTGAACCCCCATCCCATAGTTTCCGGAATAGGTGTTGCCTCCGAATTCAAGGTCTTCTTTTGAAAATCCGGCATTCCCAAAAAAATTGACGTTCCGATCAACACCGTAATTAAAATTCAAGAACAATCGATTCCCTTTTCCGGTTATTCGGTAGCCGTTTGCCTTAAAATCCTGCGAGTAAATATCGATAAGCGGACCGATGGAGAGCTTTTGGGAGGGCGTTTGGGCGGTTGGATTCCCAATCGGAGCCGCGTGACTTTCGGCGGAAAAAACGAAGAACCCGATAGCGGCAAATAAAATCAACATCATTTTTTTATTCATAGAAAATTCCCTTAACAGAAGAACCGAAAATCGGTATGATTGATTAAAGTTTAAAACAAGCTGTACCGTTTTTAACATAAATAAAGATTCATAATCAAACATAAAAAAATAAAAGGATTGCAAAAGTCTTTGAATTATCATATATTATGACACTTCATAACCCCCGCGATCATCTAATCGTAAGGTTAAATCTAAAGAAAAAGAGGTTCTTCCATCTCATGGGGAACTTATCCGCATTAAGAAAAAAGATCGACGAAATTGACGACCGGTTGCTTGAGTTCTTAAGTCAAAGAGCAAAAGTCGTTTTAGAAGTTGGAAAAATCAAGCAAAAGGAGAAGATCGACCTCCATTCTCCCCTCCGTGAACGAGAAATTCTCCAACGGCTTGAACAAAAAAATAAAGGTCCTTTTTCAAATGAAATGATTAGCGCCCTGTTTCGGGAAATAATCTCCGCGTCCCTTTCATTGGAAGGGCAGTTAAAAGTTGCCTACCTTGGTCCTAAAGCGACCTTTTCTCATCTAGCCTGTTTGCAAAAATACGGCGCTTCTGCGCAACTCGTTCCCGTCGGCCATATTAAAGATGTTTTTATCGAAGTTGAGCAGGGGCGGGCGGAATACGGGGTGGTTCCGGTGGAAAATTCAACCGATGGAACCGTGACCCACACCCTCGATATGTTTGTCGATTCCAGCCTGAAAATTACCGGGGAGATTTTCCTTGAAATCCACAACAACCTGATTTCAGAAACCTCTCAGATTGATTCACTGAAAAAGGTCTATTCCCATCCTCAACCGATTATGCAGAGCCAGCGATGGATAGAAAAACATCTTTCCCATGTTCAAATCATTGAAGTGGAAAGTACGGCCAGAGCGGCGGAAATTTGTTTAACCGACCCGACTGCGGGGGCCATCGCGAGCGAACTGGCGGCCAAACTTTACGGCTTGAAAATTCTGGCGAGACGAATCGAGGATAATGCTCATAATACCACCCGTTTTTTAATTATTTCGAAAAAACCAGTTTCCCAAACCGGCAAAGACAAGACGTCGATACTTTTCTCCATTAAAGACCGGACCGGCGCGCTGTACGAAATTTTACAGCCTTTTGCGGAAAAAAAGATCAATCTTACAAAAATAGAATCCCGCCCCTCCAAGAAAAAACCATGGGAATATTTTTTTTATCTTGACCTTGAAGGCCACGAAGAAGATGAAAAAGTGAAAAACGCCATGGAGACGCTTCAGGAGAAATGCGTTTTTTTTAAGATTCTCGGGTCTTATCCGGTGGGAAATTAAGTTGAAAATTCCCGAAAACATTCAAAAAATCATCCCTTATAAAGCGGGCAAGCCGATTGAAGAGCTAAAGAGGGAAATGGGGCTGAACCGGATTATTAAACTTGCCTCTAACGAAAACCCCCTGGGTCCCTCTCCCATGGCTTTGAAGGCGATCAGTCAGTTTAAGAAGAGTATTTTTCGGTATCCGGATGGAAATGGCTATGATCTGGTCCTGGCATTGGCAGAGCGGTTAAAGGTTTTCCCCTCACAAGTTGCCCTGGGAAACGGTTCCAATGAACTGATTGAATTGCTCACGCGGGCATTTTTGCTTCCGGGCGATGAGGTGATCATGGCGGATTTAACTTTTTCGCTTTACTCGATGATGACCGAAGTGGCTCATGCCAAAGTCGTGACCGTTCCTTTAAAGGCGGATCGGCATGATTTAGGAACGATGGCGGCAAAGATCACCGACCGAACCCGGATGATATTTATTTGTAATCCGAATAACCCGACGGGGACCCTTCTCCCCAGGCATGAAATCATGGAGTTTATCAACCAGGTTTCGTCGGACATCGTTCTGGTCTTTGACCATGCGTATGAAGAATATGTTACGGATGCGACCTATTCTAATTTAATCGGAGAAATTAACCGGCATGAAAATATCGTCATTTTAAGGACCTTTTCGAAGCTTTACGGCCTGGCCGGTTTGAGAATCGGCTATGGGATTGGTTCTGAAAAGATGATAGAAACGCTCAACAAAGTCAGGCAGCCGTTTAATACAAACTTGCTTTCGCAAAAGGCGGCGCTTGCGGCGCTTGGGGATGAATTCCACCTGAGAGCCAGCCGGCAAAATAATATTGATGGGAAAAATTATCTTTACCCATGTTTTGATGAAATGCGTATTAAATATGTGCCAACGGAAACGAACTTTATCTTTTTTGAGGTTGAAAAAGGTCCGGAACTTTTTGATTGGATGCTTAAGGAAGGGATTATTATCCGGCATATCAAGGGAAAACAAATGAGAGTCACCATTGGGAAGCCGGATGAAAATAAAAAATTTACACTCAAACTCAAACAATTTTTGCGATTACAAACTTGAAGGAATTAAGTGAAGCAACTGGCTTTGCCAGTGCGGAACGCGGGGTTCGGGGGCATTGAGAATGATTTTCTCGAAGGCCCCTGAATAAAATAAGGGGATAAAGATCAATGATTATTGTATTAAAACCAAACGCTACGCAAAGTGAGATCGATCATATTTCCGAAAGGCTGAGCGCGCTCGGATTAACCGCCCATGTTTCAAAGGGGAAGGAACGGACCATCATCGGGGCTATTGGAGATGATCGGGTGTTGGAAAGCCTCCCTTTGTCTATTTTCCCGGGAGTTGAAAAAGTGATGCCGATATTATCCCCCTATAAATTAGTCAGCAGGGAGTTTAAGAAAGAGAATACTGTGATTGAGTTTGAGAACGGAGTAAAAATCGGCGATAAGAAGATTGAGGTGATGGCCGGTCCCTGTGCCGTGGAAAGCGCTGAAATTTTATTGCAGGTCGCCGAGGCGGTTAAAGAAGCGGGCGCCCATATTCTGAGAGGGGGAGCTTTTAAGCCCCGCACCTCACCCTACACTTTTCAGGGATTAGGAGAGCAAGGGTTGAACTACCTTTCTGAAACAAAAATGAAGACGGGCCTTTTAATTGTGACTGAAGTCATGGACACCAAAGAGGTGGAACTGGTTGCAAAACATTCGGACATTCTTCAGATCGGGACCCGAAACATGCAGAATTTCAGGCTTTTGCAGGAGGTCGGCAATTACCGTAAGCCGGTTCTCCTCAAGCGGGGCCTTTCGGCCACCATTAAAGAGTTTTTAATGGCCGCTGAATATATTATGTCCCGTGGAAACCATCAGGTTATTTTGTGTGAAAGGGGTATTCGAACGTTTGAACCTTCGACCCGAAACACCCTTGATTTATCGGCTGTTCCCGTGATTAAACAGCTCAGCCATCTTCCCATTATTGTCGATCCTTCTCATGGGACGGGAAGATGGGAATTGGTGATCCCCATGGCGAAGGCGGCCATTGCGGCCGGCGCTGACGGGTTAATGATCGAGGTCCATTTGGATCCTGAAAAAGCGCTATCCGATGGAGAAGAATCTTTGAAGCCCCCCCGTTTTAAACAAATGATGGATGAGCTAAGAAAATTGGCCCCTGCGGTGGGCAGAACAATTTAGTGTAGAGTGAGAAACAGGCTTTGCATGAAGCTTTATTTTAACAAACTGGCCCTGATTGGAGTGGGACTGATCGGCGGATCGCTTGCCATTGACTGCAAAAAAAAAGGGTTGGTGGGATCCATTTCAGGTTTTGGCAGGAGTGAAGGGAACCTGAAAAAAGCGGTCACCCTTGGGGTGATCGATCAGTATGACTTGAAAATTGAAAAGGTCGTCGAAGGAGCGGATCTGGTCGTTCTGGCCATTCCTGTCGGGAGCTATGGCGCCACTGTTAAAAAAATTCTTCCTTATCTGTCAAAAGAGGCCATTATGACGGATGTCGGGAGCGTCAAAGGAAAAGTCGTGGAAGAGTTGGGGCCTCTCTTCAAAAACGGAAAGTTTGTGCCGGCTCATCCAATCGCCGGACGGGAAAAGTCCGGGGTAGACGCGGCCCTTCCAGACCTGTTTAAAGGGGCCAGGTGCATTTTAACGCCGACGCCGCGGACAGATCCCGCATCGCTGGCCAAAGTCAGGAAATTGTGGGAAAAGGTGGGTGCGGTGGTTTCCTGCCTGGATCCTTTTGAGCATGATGATATTTTGGGAATGGTGAGCCATCTGCCCCATCTGGCGGCCTATGCCCTGGTCAATACGGTTTTGGGGATGGCTGAAAAGAAAGAGTCCCTCGTTTCATATTCAGGAGGAGGATTCCGGGATTTCACCCGGATTGGGGCCAGTTCTCCGGAGATGTGGAAAGATATCTGTCTTTCAAACCGTGAGGCCATCCTCGGACACCTCAAAAAATATGAAGAGACGCTTGGCCGGTTAAAAAAATATATTGAAGATCAGGACGGTGCGGGTTTGCTTAAAGAGTTTGAAAAATCAAAGAAAATTCTGGAGAAGTTAAACTAAAGTGTCTGCCTTTACGGTTAAAAAAAGTCCTCCGATAAAGGGAGAGATTTTCGTTCCGGGGGATAAATCGATTACCCACCGGGCTATTTTGTTTGGAGGGTTTGCCAGGGGGCGTACAGTGATAAAAGGGTACCTCCCTTCGGAAGACTGTATTTGCACCTTGCGGGCGATCGAGGAAATGGGCGTGAAAACGAAAATTCAAGAAAAGGTCCTGACCGTTCAAGGAGAAGGGTTTGACAGCTTAAAAGAACCTGAAAAAGTCTTAAACATGGGGAATTCAGGAACCAGCCTGAGGCTCTTTACCGGGCTTTTATCCGGCCTCCCCTTTTTTTCAGTCCTGGACGGCGACGATTCCCTCAGAAAAAGGCCCATGGCGCGTGTGATTGAACCGTTAGCCCGCATGGGAGCCGAAATCCGGGGCAGACAAAATAATCGATTCGCGCCAATCGCGATTTCCGGGAAGAAAAACCTGAAAGGCATTGAGTACCGTTTACCGGTGGCCAGCGCCCAGATTAAATCGGCTATCCTGCTGGCGGGGCTTTCGGCTGAGGGGGCGACCCGAATCGAGGAGCCGTTTTTATCCCGGGACCATACTGAAAGGATGCTTCAATCGTTTGGCGCTAAAATTGAGTTTTCTCCCCGAAAGGCATCGATTTTAAAATCCGAATTACGGGGGATTGAAATAAACGTTCCGGGGGATTTTTCATCCGCGGCTTTTTTTATTGTCGCGGCAACCATTATTCCAAAAAGTTCCCTGATCATTCGCAACGTGGGAATTAATTCGACCCGTATCGGACTGCTTGACGCCTTGAAAAAAATGGGCGGGAAGATATCGATTGAAAATCAAACAGTTTTTGGAGGGGAGCCGGCGGGCGATCTTTTTGTCCAGGCGCCCGAAAGGTTAAAAGGAATCGAAATCCGGGAGGAAGATATTCCTTCTATGATTGATGAACTGCCGATTTTTTTTATAGCGGCCGCATTCGCGGAGGGTGAAACCAGGGTGACCGGCGCAAAGGAGCTTCGCGTTAAGGAAAGCGACCGAATTGGCGTGATGTCCCGGGAGATAAAGAAACTGGGTGTTGAGGTGGAGGAACTGCCAGACGGTTTGCGGATCAAAGGGGGAAATAAATTTAAAGGATCGGCTTTTTCCAGCGAAGGGGACCATCGGGTGGCGATGTCGATGGCCATTGCGGCGCTGGCTTCAGAGGGAGAGAGCACCATTGACCCGGCCGATTGCGTAAGCACCTCCTTTCCCGGTTTTGAATCCCTGTTAAAAAAAGTGTCAGGTTCTTGAGGAAAAGAGATGGCAAATGAAGTGACGATAGCCATTGACGGCCCTTCAGCTTCCGGGAAGACCACCGTGGCACGCCTCCTGGCCAAAGAACTTGGATACAGTTGTCTTGATACGGGCCTTCTTTACCGGGCGGTGGCCTGGAAAGTGGTTAAAGAAAAGATTGATCCGGAAAATGAAACAGAGGTGAGCCGGCTTTGCCGAAATAACCTGGTCAGCCTTAAAAAGAAAGGCCCTCTTTTCACGATTTGGGTAGACCAGCGTGATATCACGGGTGAGTTAAAAACGCCGCAACTCAGCAATGTCTCTTCGGTTATTTCGAAATATAGAGCGGTGAGAGAAAACTTGATCACTCTTCAGAGGGACATTGGAAAAGAAGCGGGTGTCATTTTGTTGGGAAGAGACATCGGAACTGAAATCCTTCCGAATGCTCCGGTCAAGTTTTTTATGGATGCGTCAACCGAAGTAAGGGGAAGAAGACGGTACGAGGAGTTAACCCAAAAGGGGTTCCAGGTGAATCTGGAGCAAACGATTCAAGAAATGATCCGGAGAGATAAGCAGGATAGCGAGAGAAAAATCGCCCCGTTGCTAAAAGCAGATGACGCTATCTTGATTGATACGAGCCGGGTGACACTGGAAAAGGTGGTTGAAAAAATGCGGTTTGAGGTGGAACTTTTTAAGAATAAAGGAGACAGGAGGACGAAAACGTTTACCCGCTGAATCCGTCAACCCAAGAACAGCGATAGAAAGTTGTCATTGCGAGCGAAGCGAAGCAATCTCGCCATCGTGAACCGAGATCGCCACGCACCCTGCGGGCGCTCGCGATGACAGGAAAAACAAGGAGTTGCAAATCCTATCTCTGTTCCTGGGGCGTCAAACGGGTTCTTGACGACCAGTATCCAATTAGACTATGCTTTACGCCGTTCTTCATCTATTTTCGTTTATCATTTTTAAGTTGTTTTTTAATTTAAAGGTTGAAGGACGTCAAAATATCCCCAAAAAAGGGGGGGCCATTCTGGCTTCGAATCACGCCAGCTACGCCGATATTTTGTTGATCGGGTGTGGAATCTGGAGGCGTCTGAGATATGTGGCTAAAGCCGAAATTTTTAAAAAATTTCTTTCACGCGGGATTTGGACCTATCTTGGAGGCATTCCCATAAACCGAAGGGGTGTAAACCGGGATTCATTTAAAAAAATTATTGATCAGGTGGAAAAAAAAGGGAATTTGGTGGTCATTTTTCCCGAAGGAACGCGGTCGACCGACGGCCATTTGAAAGAAGCAAAAATGGGAATCGGAATGCTGGTTTCTCTTTCAGGCGCAAAGGTGATTCCCACCTATATTTCGGGAAGCGAAAAAGTATTACCGGTACATTCAAGAAGAATTAAAATTCATCCGGTCAGTGTGACCTATGGTGAACCGATTGATTTTAGTGATTTGTCAAGGCAATGGGAAGGGAAGGAGCTTTACCAGAGGATTAGTTTGAGGATTATGGAGAGGATCCATGAGCTTAAGACCAAAAAACAGGATGAGATTTTGCAAACGGTGGCAGATTTAAAAAGAATATCTTTAAAATAAAGGGAGGCAGGGATTTTAATGTCAAAAGAACAAGTACTCACTCAAAATAAAATATCAAGAAGAATTCATGATGATGAAGATGAAGAAGAAGGCGTCATGGACGCTCAGGCTTTGGAAATGGAGGCTCTTTACGCCGAATCGTTTAAAAACCTGGAAGAAGGGAGCATTGTAGAAGGAACCATTCTTTCCATTGAACGGGAAGGCGTGTTAGTCGATATTGGATATAAATCCGAAGGGTCTATTCCACGCTCTGAGTTTACCAAAGAAGATTTAGAAAAGCTTAAAGTCGGCGATCCCATTCTGGTTTATCTTGAACAGCGGGAAGATTCCGAAGGAAATATTCTCCTGTCAAAAGAAAAAGCCGATAAAATGAAAGTTTGGAAAGATCTGGAAAAAGTTTCCGATAACGGAGAAATTATTGAGGGGAAAATTCTTTCCAGAATTAAAGGGGGAATGATTGTGGATATCGGGATCAAGGCATTTCTTCCCGGTTCGCAAATTGATCTTCGTCCGGTGCGGGATCTTGATCAGCTGATCGGAAAAACTTTTCCAATGAAAATTATAAAAATGAACCAAAAAAGAGGGAATATCGTGGTTTCCCGCCGGGTTCTCCTGGAAGAAACGAGGGACAAAAAGCGCCAATCGACCCTTTCGAACTTAACCGAAGGGCAAATCGTTCCGGGAATTGTTAAAAACATTACAGAATATGGAGCCTTTATTGACCTCGGTGGAATTGACGGTCTTCTCCATATTACCGATATGTCATGGGGACGGGTCAACCATCCTTCCGAGCTTTTTATGGTGGGAGACAAGATCGAAGTCGTGATTTTAAAATATGACCGGGAAACGGGCAGAGTTTCCCTCGGTTATAAACAAAGAACGCCCGATCCATGGGCGGATATCGAATCCAAATACGCAGTCGGAACCCGCATTCGCGGGAAAATCGCAAGTTTAACGGATTACGGCGCTTTTGTTGAACTCCAGCCAGGGATTGAGGGCCTGGTGCATATTTCCGAAATGACCTGGTCCCACGAGGTCAGACATCCTTCCAAGCTCGTTGCGGTCGGCGACATGATCGACGCCGTGGTCTTAAGTCTCGACAAAAAAGGGCGAAAAATTTCACTAGGGATGAAACAGGTGGATCATAATCCCTGGGAGGTTATTGAAAAGAAGTTTCCTACTGGAACAAAAGTTGAAGGCAAGGTCAGAAGTATTACAGATTTCGGTGTTTTTGTCGGTATTAGCGACGGGATTGATGGGTTGATTCATATTTCAGATTTGTCCTGGACAAAACATATCAAGCACCCCTCGGAAATCTTTAAGAAAGGGCAAAAAATTGACGCCGTTGTTTTAAAGATTGACAGAGAGAAGGAACGGCTTTCTCTTGGTTTTAAACAGCTGACTCAGGATCCCTGGGAAAAAGAAATTCCCGAAAAGTTTAAATTAGGGGCTCAGGTGACGGCAAAAATTTCTAAAATTTCAGAATTCGGCGTTTTTGTGGAATTGGCTGAAGATGTTGAGGGCCTGATTCATATCAGCGAACTGGGATTGCCTACCGGTCAAAAAATAGAGGATACTTACAAAGCCGGCAGTGAAATCACTGCCAAGGTCGTAAAAATTGACACCGGCGAACGCAAGATCGGATTAAGCCTTAAAGAACAAAGGCGAGATAGTGAAAATGCCGACTACCGGAGCTATATGAGCGGCCAAAGTGAGGAAAAAAGGACCCTGGGAAGCGAACTCAATAAAAAAATGAATGAGAAAGAATAGGAAGAGTCATGAACGACCGGCCGATTTTAAAGGGCCTGATCCTGTTTTTGATTCTGGGGGGGCTGTTTTTTACGGGAATCTATTGGCTTTCCCGTTTGAGTGAAGGCGGAGGCCCGGGTTTGGGAGACCGGATTGCCATCGTCAGAATCGAAGGGGTTATTTTAGACGCAGCCGATACTCTGGAAGAGTTAAAGCGGTATAAAGATAACCCGTCTGTAAAAGCAATTCTTCTTCGGATCAATAGTCCCGGAGGCGCGGTCGTCCCTTCCCAGGAGATCTATGAAGAAATAAAAAAGATAAAACAGGAAACGGGGAAAAAAATTATCGTTTCCATGGGAACGGTGGCGGCATCGGGCGGATATTACATTGCCAGCGCCGCTGACAAGATTGTTGCCAATCCGGGAACCCTTACCGGGAGCATCGGCGTGATCATGGAACTGATGAATGTGGAAGGCCTTCTCAAAAAAGTCGGGCTTGAAAGCATTGTCATTAAAAGCGGAGAAAGAAAAGATGTCGGGTCTCCTTTCAGGACGATGACCAAATCGGAAAAAGATTACCTTCAGAGCGTGATGGATGACGTTCATGCCCAGTTCATTGAAGCCGTGGTCAAGGGGAGGGGATTAAAAAATGAAGAGGTGGTTGCCCTGGCGGACGGCAGGGTCTTCACCGGAAGGCAGGCGATGGAAAACAAGTTAGTGGATGAACTGGGAGATTTGGAAGATGCCATTCATGTTGCCGGGAAAATGGCCGGAATCCACGGGGAACCCA
This sequence comes from Nitrospirota bacterium, assembly GCA_016178585.1. Taxonomy (NCBI): domain Bacteria; kingdom Pseudomonadati; phylum Nitrospirota; species Nitrospirota bacterium. The sequence continues at coordinate 6,980 of JACOTA010000040.1, read as the reverse complement.
GGATTATCGAAACAAAGAAAAAGTTTTCATTGTCCGACCTGTTAAAAAGCGAATTCTTTGGAAATACCAGGTTATTTGGGCTGGGTAAAACGCAGACCCCGGGTTTAAACTATTTATGGACGTTGGAATAAAAGGCGGAGTAAATTATGACCAAAGCGCAACTCATTGAAAAAGTCTCGGAACAGCTAAATGGGTTAACAAAACGGCAGACTGAAATTATCATCAACGCGATATTTGATAGTATCAAAAGTTCTCTGGCCAAAGGAGACAAGATCGAAATCCGGGGATTTGGAAGTTTCCGCCTGAGAAAACGAAAAAACAGGGAGGGGAGAAATCCGAAAACAGGTGAACTGGTTTCGGTGAGCGCGAAAAATGTCCCTTTTTTCAAGGCAGGCAAAGAGCTCAAGGAACTCGTCGATAGCTGAAATCTGACCGTTATGAAGCGGGTATCGAGAACGAAGCAGATGGGTTCTTATTAACGGATCAGGAGGATGAATTGCCAACGTTTGTGACCGGTGCCAGCGGTTATCTCGGGAAACAGGTGGTCAGGAGGCTGGCGAATGCCGGCGGACGGGTGCATACCCTGGTTCGGAAAACCAGCAACTTAAACGGCCTGGCACATAGAAACATCCATATTTTTTATGGGAACCTCGAAGATAAAAACAGCATCATCGAAGCCATGAAAGGGTGTCAGCGGGTTTATCATATTGCCGCTTTGGTGGCCCGGTGGCATCCCGACCCTGCCCAATTTGACCTGGCCAATGTCAAAGGCAGCCGCAATGTTTTTGAGGCGGCGCTCGACCTGAACGTAGATAAACTGGTTTATACCTCCTCGGTAATGGCCCTTGGTTCGTCGGGTGAAACGCCTGCAGATGAAACACACCAAAGGTCTGGCCGCTTCGTGAACGATTACGAACGGACAAAATATCAGGCGGAAATAGAATTTGGGGAAATGTTGGGCCGCGGTTTACCGGGCGTGGCCGTATCTCCTTCACTGATCTACGGCCCTTCGATCAATTATCCTGGTTCTTTAACAAACCGTTTGATTAAGCAATTTATTGAAGGCAAGCTTAAAGCGCTTCCGAATGCGGGAGCGAAGAAAGGCAACGGGGTTTATATTGAAGATGTTGTGACAGGCCATTTTTTAGCGATGGATAAGGGGAAGGTTGGGGAAAAATATATCCTGGGAGGAGAAAACCTGACGCTGGATCAGTTTATCGCCTTAATGAGCGTGGCGTTTAAAATAAAAAGGAAGGTTTGGAAAATCCCCCTCTCTATTCTATGGGGCCTCGGTTTTATTGATGAAATAAAAGCCAGGTTAAAAGGGACTCAGCCTGAATACCCCCGGAGCTTCGCGAAAATCTATGGCCATAGCTGGGCCTATTCGTCAGAAAAAGCAAAAAGAGAGCTGGGGTATCAATCCCGGACGCTCAGAGAAGGGCTGAAAATCACGCACGCCTGGCTGACCGGACAGCCTCTACCGCCTCCCTCCCCCTCGGATCTGCTCGGCCCGCAATATCGTCCGATTCAACTCAATTAGGGGGGGTCAGTTTTTCAAGAAGGGTCTCTCTGATCGCCTGAAGAGGGACCTCCTCCTGCTCTTTTGTTTTCATCTGGCGGAGCGTCGCCCTGCCGGATTTCAGTTCATCTTCGCCGATAATCAGCACATAACGGGCGTTATACTTATCGGCTTTTTTCATCTGGCTCTTTAAGCTCGCGTTTTGAAAATCCATCTCGGCGATCATTCCTTTTTCTCTCAAACCGGACAGGATCGGCAGGGCTGTGTTCTGGGCTTTTTTCCCGAGGGCGGCGATAAAAAGATCGATTTCTTCAGCTGGAAGGAGCCCAGGATCGATTAAGGAGATCGTCCTCTCCAGTCCGATGGCAAACCCGATTCCCGGAGTACTTCCGCCACCCAGCTCCTCGACCAGGCCGTCGTATCTCCCTCCGGCCGCAATGGTGTTTTGGGCTCCAAGGCTCCCCGATTTCCATTCAAAAGCGGTTTTCGTGTAGTAATCGAGCCCTCTGACCAGCCGCGGGTTAAGATGAAAGCAGATTTTTAAAATATGAAGTCCGTTTTTAACCTCCTTAAAATGGTCATCGCACTCCTGGCAGAGAGATTTTGTCATTTCAGGGGCATCATGAATTGCTTTCTGGCAGGCTTCGTTCTTACAGTCAAGAACTCTCATCGGATTGGTTAAAGTCCGGCGCTGGCAATTTTCGCAAAGCTCCGACGTTTTCTTTTTTAAATATTCCTGGAGAACCAGCTTATAACCTGGCCGGCATTGAGGACACCCGACAGAGTTGATTTCAAGGGAAACAATTTGATGAACATCTGTTTTAAACCCCAGTTCCCGAAAAAATTCAGAAAGAAGAGAGATGATTTCCACATCCTGGAACGGCCCCGATTGTCCGAGCGCCTCGACCCCGGCCTGATAAAACTGCCGGAACCGTCCCTTTTGAGGCCGTTCATGCCGGAACATCGGCCCGATATAGAATAATTTAACGAGCGGTAAGGTGGCCTGGAGGTTATGTTCGATATAAGCCCGAACTGCCGAAGCGGTCCCTTCCGGGCGGAGGGTGATTTTCTTTCCGTCACGGTCGTCGAAGGTGTACATCTCTTTTTCAACAATATCGGTTCCAGTCCCGATGCTTCTGGCAAACAGGGTGGTCTCTTCAAGAATCGGGAGCTTGATCTCTTTATAGTGGTAGCTTTTAAACAGTTTCCGGAGGAGCTGTTCGACAAAGTCCCACTTCGGGATTTCATCCGGAAGAATATCTTTAAACCCTTTAATTGTCTGAATGTTCATTTGCGCCTTCTATGATAGGGGTTTTAAATATATCGTATTTTATAGATCATTGTAAATTTTATTTTAAATCATTAAAATCAATGTCATGGAAATTTCAGAAGCCAATAACAAATTAAAAACCTATACCGGAAGGTTGATTACTCTGAAAGATCAAACCTTTACGCTCGAAAGCGTAGAAGAAGACCACCTGGTATTAAGAAACGAAGATCAGATGCATATGTTTATCTGGTTTTCATCCATTCAATCGGTTCGCGAAGTTCCGGGCGGTCCACCTGAAATTATTCTTCCTTAAGAAGAAAAAAATAAAACTGACCACTTCCGGGAACTTTTTTTAATCCGAAGCGTCTTAGTAAGTGAAAAGTTATTTTCATCAGAATGAGGAAATAGCCTGGATATGGAGAAGCGCTCACAATTTGAAGAAAAGGTCCTTGGCCTTTTAAATGAGCTTTTTGGGGTTGCTCTTCGGTTGGCAAAAAACCGGGATGACGCGGAAGACCTTGTCGCGGAGACCATAACGAAAGCCTGGCTGAACCGATTGGATCTCAAGGACCCGCAAAGGTTCCGGTCATGGATATTCCGAATTTTGAGTAACACCTTTATCAGCGACTGCAGGAAAAAATCGACTCGCCCGCAAACTGAGCCCTTCACGGACTCTTATTCCGAAGAGAGTGAAAATTTCTCCATTTTCCAAAAACTCCACCAGCCATTTCTTCTCTGGTGAAGCAATCCTAAAAAAGAATTTTTAAACAAAATCCTTCGGGAGGATCTTGAAAAGGCCGTTGACTCACTTCCGGAGAATTTTCGGATCGTGGTCGTGCTTTCAGATATGGAAGGGTTTTCCTACAAAGAGATTGCCGGGATTCTTAAACTGCCGGTAGGAACCATCCGTTCACGATTGGCAAGAGGGAGGGGCCTGTTGCAAAAGATCCTGTGGGATCATGCTTTGATGGCAGGTTTGGTTAAACCTGGAGTCCAGGCCATATCAACTGGCACCAGGGCGCCTGAAACAGAGGTTTCAATACAGGCTAATGTATCAGAAGGGAAACTTATGAAAAAAATAAAAAACATCAGATGTGAAGAGGCTCTCAAGCATCTTTATGCTTACCTTGATCAGGAGATTAGACCGGATAAACAGGAAGAGATGGAAAAACATTTTGCGAGTTGCAGGAGCTGTTTTTCAAAATATGAATTTGAAAAACAGCTCAAAGAACATCTCATCCGAGTCGGAGGAGCCAGCGTTTCTTCTTCATTTGAAAGACGGGTAAAAGAGTTGATTAGGCAATTTTAAGGTAATTAACCCAGGTAAACGATAGAAACTTTCTGTTAAAAAATGATAAAAAAAGGGGGGAAAAGAACATGAGAATTTATTCTGTCAAGGGATTAGCCGTACCCTAGAACAGCGATAGAAAGTTGTCATTGCGAGCGAAGCGAAGCAATCTCAAGACTTTACGATAAGATTGCCACGCACCCTTCGGTGCTCGCAATGACATGATTAATTAAGTGGGTGCGAAGTCTATCGCTGGTCTTGGGGTTGATATGTATGTATCAATTAGATATACTTATATGCATAGTTATCTTTAAGGGGGGTAAAAAATGAGAACGACTTTGAACATAGAGAACAAGCTACTCGACAAAGCATCACAATTGACCGGGATTAAGGAAAAAACCTCTTTGGTTAGGCTGGGTCTGGAAGCATTGATTGCGCGGGAAAGCGGCAAGAGACTTGCTGAACTGGGGGGAACCGAAAAGAAATTGAAAATGATACCGCGCAGAAGAACCGTAAATACATAGACCATGGTTCTTATCGATACTTCGGTGTGGGTAACACACTTGCGAAACGGAACTCCCGGGCTTGAAACGTTGTTAAACAACGGTGAGGTCCTTTGTCATCCCTTTATCGTTGGGGAACTCGCCTGTGGAATTCTCAAAAACAGAAATGAAATTCTTTCACTCCTTCAGGCAATTCCTAAGTCCGTCCAGGCGGGTCATGAAGAAGTTATGCAATTCATTGAGAATTATAGCCTTATGGGAAAAGGTTTAGGTTACATTGATATCCATTTGCTTGCTTCAGCTTTATTGACAAATGTTCCTCTCTGGACACTCGATAAAAAATTAAATGAAGTTTCTTCAAGAATAGGGTTAGCATATTAGGAAGTAAATTTAGAATTTTTTCCTTCCTCCTGCCCTTACATTTGAGAGCGTAAATTCACTTTTTTCCATCTGTTGTTAAAAACGGTGAAAGTCAATCAGGGCACTTATAATTCTCTGGATAACCATGTAGTTGGTCATCATTCGGTTGTTCTAACGACCAGTTAATGATACCAAAAATATAAGGAAATAGGGTGACACTCCAAGTATTCCGTCTCATTGAAGGGAGTAAAACTCCTTCCTGTCCACGAGTCTGGGCTATTTTCAGATACTCGATTATAACTGCGATTCCTTAACCTTTTTGGTTTTTATGCGGGGGCTTTTAACAGGCGTTTCCCATGGACAACCGTAATCACCTTGACTTCGTCTTTTTTGAGATTGAAACGATAAATAAGACGATAAGAATCAATGATAATTTCTTTGTGAGAGAGATTGGGAAATTCGGGAAGGCGCCGACCTGATTCAGGAAATTGACTCAAGCGATCTGCAGAGTTATAAATTTTCTCTACTTGATGCCGAGCATAAAGAGGTGAGTCTCGGGCAATATAATCATAGACACTTTCTAAGTCCGAAAGGGATCGATTGCTCCATATTACTGCTGCCATTTCTTTGATAGCCTATTCATGGCCTCGCTATGAGAAAGGACTTTTCCTTCTTTTATATCTGCTTCCCCGGCTTCTATTTTTTCAAGAAGGTAAAGCCGATACATCACTTCTTCGGTATCAACCTCATCAGGAAGGTCTTTGAGAAGGCTTTCTAATCTTGATTTTGCAATGTTCATCGGATTCTCCTTTAATTCCTCGACTGTTTCTACTATACCATAAAACACCAGAAAAATTACTGTCCAAAAAAAGACCTGAATAATGACCCCAAAGACCTGATTTTTAATTTAACCAAACGCAGTTTTTCACAAAAAAATTGTGGCGACATTGTCGCAACAATTGCCACTCGAATTTGGCAGAAGGTTTACACGGGATGCTCTTTTCCAGATTATCCTAATCTTTTTACCATTTTCAGCTATTTAATATTTGCATTAATGGCTTAGTAGGTATATCATACCAACTATGAAGGCTAAAGGAATACTTCACACTAAAGAAGTTAAGGGTGATGAGATTGTGGAGATCAAAATATGGCAGGTTCCAAATTCCGCTGATAAAACCTACGGCATTATGGAGACAAAGAAGAGCCTTATCATTTTACCAGAATTGCGAATTTAATTAAGGATTTTAAGAGAGATATTAAAAAAATCAGAGGGAGAGACTGGGATGAAGATTAAAAGAGTCAAAATAGAAATAAAGGGGCTTGATGAAGCATTAAAAGAAGCTGGAGAAGTTTTTGAGAAACTGTCAAAAGGCGAAGTCGTCAAAAAAAAGAGTGCAATTTATTTCAGCAACCTGAAAGAAATGCGAAGAGTTCTTACGGAAAAGCGCTTGGAGTTGTTAAAAATTATTAAGGATAAAAAGCCCGCATCCGTATATGCCTTGTCGAAAATCGTTAAAAGGAATATTAATAATGTTCTTGAGGATTTGGCCTATCTTCACGAACTTGGGCTTGTTGAAATAACCGAGACAAAAGATAAGAAAACGCCGCGCGTTGACTACGAAAAAATAGCTTTTGAGGTGGCTATTTAAAACGGCAAGCAGGTCAGGTTTTGGCTGAAAACTTTGGGGTCCATAAATGATGAATGGAATGGATGCAATAAGGGGAATTTGCATGGAACTAAATAACGACAAAATAATTGAAAACGGTTCTTGCGCTATCATCCGGAAATCAATAATTGTGAAATGACACTGTTCCTGGAAATGCCAGGCTTTATTTAAATCAATTCGCTCGTATCATTATTTCTTCCTGTCCTGCTCGCTCAGATGTGGAGATTTAACGAGGGCCTGCGACATAGAAGTAGGGAAATTCAGCTAGGCTGTGCGTTGTTCCCAGAACTCCTCTATTTGGTTGGAGAGATAGCCGCACCGGAGGGCGATGATTGCATTGGCGCCCCGCACGGTCCACTCCATACCAGATTGT
>JACOTA010000039.1 GCA_016178585.1 Nitrospirota bacterium | reverse complement strand
ATAAATCACGATGGCTCCTTAAACAGTGTGGAATTAAGAAGCTTTTTACCACAAAAACCCTTGAAAATAAAGGGAAATATGAGTTTTCTGATCAATATTTTCATCTGATTCCAGTATGCTGACTTTTTACGAGACCATCATATTTAAAATAGACTTAATTAGAAAGGGGTCTCCATGCCGGAAGAACCAAAAAAGGGGGAGCAACCTCCCAAAAAACCGATATCGCTTTCTATTCCCCTGATTAAAGTGCCGAACGAAGCGGAACTTTTAGAAGAGGAATTGCAGGACATGTTTGATGAGGATAAAGTCACTCATAAACATGGAAATTCAGAGCCCGAGTCAGATTAGAAGCCCTTCTCTTATGGAAATTCTTCATCAAAAAGTCCGCGACCTTTTTGACAACAGTATTGAAACCAAAAAAGATTTTGTCAATGGGTCTGCTGATAAAATCGTTCAGGCCGTTCAGAAAACTGTAGAAGCCTTAAAAAAAGGCCAAAAACTCCTGTTTTTTGGAAACGGTGGAAGCGCCTGTGACGCTTCTCATCTTGCGGCGGAATTCGTAAACCGGTTTAAAATCGAGCGCCCCGGTCTTCCCGCGCTTGCTCTGGCAACCGATATGGCCGTCATCACCAGTATCAGCAATGATTATGATTATTCCGAGATTTTTTCCCGCCAGATTCGAACGCTTGGAGAAGCCGGTGATATTGCTTTTGCGATCAGCACAAGCGGAAATTCTCCCAATGTGATTAAAGGCGTCTTGGCCGCGAAAGAAAAGGGAATTAAAACGATCGGGTTAACCGGAGGGACAGGGGGGAAACTCGCCTCTTTGTCGGACCTGGCGTTTATCGTCCCGTCTGCCAGCACGGCCAGAATCCAGGAGACCCATATCACGCTCGGACATGTCATCTGTGAACTGGTTGATGAATTATTATACGGATCGCTTAAGCAACCCTGAGATCACAGAACCCTCTCAATGAAAAAATTTCCCCCGATTGACTTTAAAAAGGTCAAAACCTACTCTATCCAAAACCGGAAAAGCAAGGTTAAGCTCGATGATGAAGCCGTTCCTCACCGCGCCGGAAATTCGTTTCGGAGCTTTTTAAATCAGCTTCCGCCGATTTTAGCCGCCGGCGATCTGAAAGAAATTATTTCCGCCATCGTTAAGGCCCACCGTGAAGGAAACATCGTCATGGTCGGAATGGGAGCTCACCCCATCAAAGTCGGGTTAAACCCCGTGTTAATAGACCTGATGGAAAAAGGGGTCATTAATTCCCTTTCGATGAACGGCGCGGGAATCATTCATGATTTTGAACTAGCCTTCATCGGGCACACATCAGAAGATGTCGCCGCGGAACTGGGCTCCGGGACTTTTGGAATGGCTGAGGAAACCGGCCGGATATTAAACGAAATGATTTCGGATGGCGTGAAAAAGGGGTACGGAATAGGCGAGGCCATTGGAAATGAGCTTTTATCCGAGAAGTTTCCATACCGCGGCAATAGTCTTCTGGCTGCCGGAGCCAGGCTGGGAATCCCCGTGACGATCCACGTGGCCGTTGGGACAGATATTATTCACATGCATCCTTCGGCCGACGGCGCCTCTATCGGCGAGGGATCTTTAAGGGATTTTCATCGTTTAACATCGGTCGTCAGCCAGCTGGAAGGGGGAGTCTATCTGAATATCGGCTCTTCCGTCATTATGCCCGAGGTCTTTTTAAAGGCATTAACCATTGCCCGGAATCTCAAGCATCAAGTCGACCATTTTACAACCGTTAACATGGATTTTTTACAACATTACCGGCCGGTTACGAATGTCGTCACGCGGCCCACCCTGCAGGGAGGAAAAGGGTACCGCCTCACCGGACACCACGAAATAATGGTTCCTCTCCTTGCTGCCGGCATCATCGAATCTCTGGCTTCCAGTGAATCTTAACCGCAAAATAAAATCCGAAAAAGAATTATCAGAAATCTGCGCTGATCTGAAAAAGCGCGGGAAAACCATTGTTTTTACGAATGGCTGTTTTGACCTTCTTCATCCCGGACATCTTCATTATTTAATCAGGGCAAAACAGCTCGGCGATTTTTTAATGATCGGAATTAACAGCGATGAATCGGTAAAAAAATTAAAGGGGGACAGGCGCCCATTATCGCCGCAACACGACCGCCTGGAAATGCTCGCGGGATTAGAATGTGTGGATTATGCAACGACATTTGACGAACCGGATCCTTACCGGTTGATTTCTCTTCTCAAACCCAATGTTTTAGTCAAAGGAGGCGACTGGGAAATCAAGGGAATTATCGGGAAAGACCTGGTTGAAAAAGAAGGAGGCAAAGTGGTATCGATCCCCTTTACACCCGGCTATTCCACAACCAAACTTATTGAGAAAATCGTCGCACGATGCGGAAAAACAGAGTAGCCTCAATCGATGTCCTCCCTTTTAGCCTCTAATCAAATCCAGCAAATTATTCAGGAAATCGATTCGATTTCTTTAAAAAACCCTGTTCGCATTGAAGGGATCCCGGATGCTTTTAAAGCCTTTTTAATCAGTTGCTTGTTTCAAGAACTCAACCGTTCCGTCTTAATCCTGACACCGACCTCTGAAGAGGCGGAAAAACTCATTAACAACCTTCAATTCTTTTTTACCCTTTCGGGCCTTTCGGAGGAGGTGTATTACTTCCCATCCCTTGAAATCATCCCTTATGAGCAGGTAGAGCCTCCTCCCGGCATTGTTTCTGAAAGAACCCGCGCCCTTCGTCATTTAAGCCAGCTTCCGCCCGAGTCGAAAGCAGTGGTGGTGACCTCGGTGCAAGCTCTCATTTCTCATATCCCCGCGACGGATGAATTTAAAAAAGGGGCGTTAGCGCTCCGGCAATTCGACCAATGTCCGAAAGACCACCTTTTGGAACAGCTGGAGGGGATTGGATTTGAACCCGTTGGCATGGTGGAGAGCCCCGGAGAATTTTCTCACAGGGGGGGTATTTTAGATTTTTGGCCTGTTGATCAAGACCTTCCCTTTCGCCTGGAGTTTGAAGGGGACCTCATTGAATCGTTGAGGAGCTTCAACCCCTTCGATCAAAAATCGGTCGCCTCCCATGAATCGGTTGAAGTCTGGCCAGTTTTAAACAAAAAAAGAGGCGGTCACAAAAAGGAATTAAGCTCGCTTTTTTCTTATTTTAAAGACAAAAGCCTCCTCATTGTGGATGAGCCCCATCAGATGGAAAAAGAGCTCTTTGCTTTTGAAGCCCAGGTTTTTGAATATTACACACAGGCGCTGGAACACCGGACAGCCGTAAAAGCCCCGCAGAACCTGTACCATAGCGCCAGGGGCCTCCTTCAGGAGGCCGGTCAATGGTCTTCTCTTTATCTCAGCGCGCTCCGGTTTGAAACCGCCGGAGCCAAACCAAAAACTCACAAATTTCATTTTGAAATTCAATCTCCAGCTCAACTCGGCCTTGGGCTTCCAGGTCTGTCGTTTCAAAAAATGACCGAACTTCTGGAAGGCATTCGCAAAAATGTTACCGTTTTCCTGGTTTGCCGATCGGAAAACCAGATTTCCCGTCTGATCAATATTTGCACCGAGCATCAAATTCCGGTTTCCCGGTTTAGTCCGCCTCTAAAAACCGCCGGGATTCCAGACGTTCCGGTTTTTCTGGCCACCGGAAGTTTAACCTCGGGATTCCTTTTTAAAAACCTTTCCATTGCTTTTTTAACGGAAGAAGATCTTTTTGGAAAATCTCACCGGGTAAAAACACCCATCAGAAGAAAAAGCAAGTCCTTCTTTTCGTCATTAGAAGATTTAAAAGCCAATGATCTGGCCGTTCATGCCAATCACGGAATCGGAAGGTATTTGGGGCTTAAACACCTTACCATCGACGGGGTCACCAGTGACTTTTTAACAATCGAATATAAAGACCATGATAAAATTTTCGTCCCCCTCGACAGCCTGGACCTGATCTCAAAATATTCCGGACCGGATGGGCACACGCCCCTGTTAGACAAATTAGGCGGGTCAAGCTGGGCCACTCGAAAACAAAAAGTCAAAAAAACCCTCGAATCGATGACAAGGGAAATTCTTGACCTTTACGCCGCCAGAGAGGTTGCCAAAGGCTATTCTTACTCCGAAGAAAACGAGATGAGCCAGGAGTTCGCCGCAACCTTTGAATACGAAGAAACGCCCGATCAACTCCGGGCGATTGATGACGTTATCCGGGATATGGAAAATGAAAAACCTATGGACCGGTTAATCTGCGGAGATGTCGGATACGGGAAAACAGAGGTGGCTATGCGAGCCGCTTTTAAAGCGGTTAAAGACAACAAACAGGTTTGCATTTTAGTGCCAACGACGCTGCTGGCCCAACAACATTTTCAGAATTTCACAAAACGATTTTCCCCTTTTCCGGTAAAAGTAGAAATGATCAGCCGGTTCCGCTCTCCAAAAGAACAAAAAAATATTCTTAAACAGACGACCGAAGGAACGGTGGATATCCTGATCGGCACGCACCGCCTTTTGCAGAAAGACGTACACTTTAAGGATCTGGGGCTTCTGGTCATCGATGAAGAACAACGGTTTGGCGTCATTCATAAGGAAAAAATCAAACAGATTAAAAAATCGATCGACGTCCTAACCCTGACCGCAACCCCCATTCCGAGAACGCTTCAAATGTCATTGATGAATTTGAGGAACATGTCAGTAATTGAAACGGCCCCCGCGGACCGGCTGGCGATTCGAACCGTCATTACCCGTCTGGACCGACGGATTATCCGCGAAGCGATTAAACGGGAGCTCGACCGCCAGGGTCAGGTCTTTTTTGTCCATAACCGCGTCGCGGGCATTGAAAAGATTGGAAATTTCATCGCCGAACTTCTTCCCGATGTTCAAATTGGAATTGCACACGGCCAAATGAATGAACATCAGCTTGAAGAGGTGATGAGCCAATTCATTAAAGGGGAACATCTGATCCTTCTTTCCACCACAATTATTGAGTCAGGTTTGGATATTCCGAGGGCCAACACGATCATCATTAACCGGGCGGACCAATTCGGCCTTTCCGAACTCTATCAGCTCCGGGGGCGGGTGGGACGATCCGGTCAGCAGGCGTATGCCTTCCTGCTGATCGATAACCCATCGGTGTTAACCGACCAGGCGCAGAAGCGGCTGAAAGCGCTCCAGGAGTTCACTGAACTGGGCGCGGGTTTTAAAATTGCCGCACGGGATTTGGAAATTAGAGGCGCCGGCCATTTTTTGGGCACCCAGCAGTCAGGCGAAATTGCATCGATCGGATTTGAACTCTACATCAAGATGCTTGAGAACTGCGTGGCTGAACTAAAAGGAAAGGAAATAGAAGAGGAATTCAATCCCTCCCTTCATCTCGGAATTTCAGCTTTTATTCCAGAAGGTTTTATTCCCGATTCCTACCAAAGGCTTTATTTTTATAAAAAGCTGTCTTCTCTTCAGAAAGAGGAAGATCTAAAGGGATTGGGCGAGGAGTTAAGAGACCGGTTTGGGCCGCTTCCTGAAGAGGTGGTTTTTCTCTTTAAACTCATAGAAATCCGTATCCTGGCCAGGGTGATTAAAGTTAGCCGGATTGATAAAAATTCGAAGGGAATATATTTCACGCTCCATCCTTCCCATGAGGTTTCTGTTGAAACCATAAAAAAACTAACCAAAAACCCTCAAATCCGGTTTATCCCGGAGTTCTCATTTCAGCTCCTCTTGAGGGATGCCGATCTTCATCAAGCCCTGGCCGAAACCAAAAAGGTCCTGCAAATCCTTTTGTAGCTGTAAACGGCGGGGGTTCCCCCTCTACAACCCCTTTCCTTTTGTCTTTCTTTTGTTTTCGTTCCATAGTATATTATTTTTAAAAATGAAGACCCCATGGTTTTTCCCCCTCATCCTGATTCTTTTTATCTTTCTTTTTATCCCCTTAACCTCATGCAAGAAAAAACCGGAGGGTCCTCTATCTCCGATGGTCGCCATTGTCGGGGGAGAACCGATCCTATTATCCGAGCTGGAGCAGGCCCTTACAGAATTTAGCAAAGAAATCCCCTTGCCCCCCAGGGGAGAAGCGCTGGATAACTTGAAAAAAGACCTCTTGGAACAATTGATCCAGACCAAAGTCTTCCTTCAGGAATCCCAAAAAGAAAAAATCACCCTTACAAAAGACGACATGGACGATCTGATCAAAAAAAATAAAGCCGATTATTCCGAACAGGAATTCAGCGAAATGCTAAAATCCAAAGGGCTGACTAACGAAAGATGGATTCAACGCCTTACCGAAAATTATACGATTCAAAAATTGGAGGAGAAAACCACCGGTCATATCGAAGAACCGACGCCGCAGGAAATAAAAGAATATTATGACGCGCATATCGAGGACTACAGATTAAAAGCAGGTGTCAAGATACGCCAAATTCTTCTTCCCAATGAAAAGGAAGCCAACGAAGTCCGTCAGGCCCTTCTCAAAGGAGAAGACTTTGCCAAAATGGCCGCTGAAAAATCGGTGAGCCCGGATAAAGGCCTTGGAGGTGATGTCGGGGTTTTAACCGCAGATCAAATGCCTGAAGGGTTTGAGGTGACCCTGACTCTCCCGATAGGAATCATAAGCCCTGTCATTAAAACTTCCTATGGCTACCATATTTTTAAGGTGGAGGAAAGACGAAAGGAGAGAGTCATTCCCTTAACTGAAGAAAACCCTAAAATTAAAACCCTCCTTTTTCAGGAAAAAAGGGACAAACAATTTGCAAAATGGGCCATCGAATTGCGAAACAGAACCGAAATCAAGATATTTTCTAACATTCTAAAGGCTTCTAATCTATGAAACTCGACTTGAAAAAACCGATTTTGTTCATCTTTTTATTTGGGTTGGTCTGGGCAAATATCATTCCCCGGCAGGCTGAAGCGATCCTTGCAGACCGCATTGCGGCAGTCGTTAACTCAGAACCGATCCTTTTAAGCGAAATTCAGGAAAGACTGCTCCCTGAACAGAAAAAAGACCCTGCCGCCCTGCTGGCCATTCTCAATCAACTCATCGACCAGAATTTACAAATCCAGGCGGCCCGCAAAAGAGGGGTTACCGTTTCGGAGCTTGAAATCCATCAAGCTATTGAAGAAACCCGGGTCCGAAACGGCCTGGCAAACGAGGAAGCCTTTAAGAGGAGTCTTGAGAAAGAAAACCTTACCATCGAAAAAATTTCTGAAGAAATCAAAACGCAGATCCTTCTCAAAAAACTCTTTCAGAGAGAAATATTGCCCGACATTGTCATTAAGGAAGAGGAGATAAAACGTTATTACCAGGGTCATCCCGAGATGTTTAAAATTCCTGAAAAAAGGAAAATTACTCAAATTTTGTTTAAATCTCCCCCTCTGGCGGAGCCCGCTGACAAAGAAGTCATAAAGAAAGAGGCTGATTTTTTGTTTAAAAAACTCCTGGAGGGAGAGAGTATTGAGCAGTTCATCGATGAAAACCGGGAAAGCTCACGAAATTTTACCCTGTCCGAGCTGGGTTCTTTTAAAAAAGGAGAGCTTTTGGCGGCCCTCGACCAGGTGGCATTCAGCCTGGAACCAGGAAGATGGAGCAAACCCATTGAAACAGAATCGGGATATCACCTGTTAAAGGTGGATCAAAATCCTTCCGTTTTAAGACCTTTTGAAGAGGTTTCTCAGGAGATTAAAGAAAGACTTTTTCAGGAAAGAAGTGAAACAGCCATGGGTGAATGGATGGCCATTTTAAGAAAAAGTGCTACAATAGATATGCCTCTGTTGAAAGATAAGGCTTTTAATAATCCGGGAAACCTTCGATGAAAAAATTTTATTTTTCATATATTTTGATCCTGACCGGAATGATTCTTACTCTATATTCCCTTCAGGCCCTTTCTCAGGAGCAAACCACTTCTCAACCCTTAACGCCAGAAACAGAAAAATCTGTTCCAGCTCAAACAGATGATCCTCAAACGGATTTGAACGAACCCGAAGGCCCAATGCAGACATCCGATGAACCGCTGTTTGACCAAAAAGAAGCTTTAATTCATTTTAAAAAAGGTGTCGAGTGGTATCAAAAACGAAACTATAAAGATGCCGTTTCAGAACTTGAAAAGGCCATTGGAATCAATCCTGACTACAAAGAGGCCTATTATCTCCTGGGGTACGCCTACTATAAAGAAGGGAAAATGGAGCCTTCGCGAAATGCCTTTAACCAGGCCTATGATTTAGATAACCGTTATTCCCCTCTTCCGCCTAAATAACGCCTACGGCCTATTCCTTGAGCAATTTTATCAGCTCCTTCCAGATCGGCTCTTTTCCTTCATCCGTCAAACTTGAAAAAGGAATCAACTCCTCAACCTGAAACGCCTCTCTAATCTGTGAGAGTGATTTTGCTTTTTGAGAAGAAGACAATTTATCCGCTTTAGTGGCTACCATGAAACAGGGAACTTGATAAGATTCCAGCCATTTTTTCATCAGTAAATCATCCGGCACCGGATCCCTTCGAATATCCACCAGCAAAACCACCCCCCTTAAATTTTCACTTTCAGAAAGATAGGTTTCAATCATCTTTTTCCATTGACCTTTAACCGATTCAGGAACCTTTGCGAAACCATACCCCGGCAAATCGACAAAGAAAAATTCCTCGTTAATCCGGAAAAAGTTAATCGTCTGGGTTTTGCCCGGCGTTGAACTGACTTTTACAAGAGAATGGCGGTTGAGCAGGCGGTTCATGAGGGTCGATTTGCCGACATTTGACCTGCCAACAAAAGCAATGGCAGGAATCTCCGGCTTTGGATAAAACCTGGGAGCGACGCAACTTTTTACGAATTCAGCTGTTTTTATTTTCATTTAAACCCCTGGTTGGTTTGACAGTGTATCATTTTTATAGTAAATTGACTATCCAGTAATGAAATGGGCTTGCGTCGCCCCCTCCGACAAAGCTTGCTCGCAAGCGGTTCTACAGCGAAGCTAAAGTTTTTAAAAACTTATGCCCGCTGTGAAAACGCTTCCAGAGCGAGCTTGGATGCTCCGCGCCCGCCTTGCCCGCAGGGTATTAGAAGAGGGTCATCCTTTCTGTGGAATAGAGTTTAAAATGAGATTTGATTTTGAAGATATTTTAAAAGAAGCCAGCCACCTGTACGAAGAAAAAAAATTCGCAGAAGCCGAGCCGCTCTTTCTTTCTTTGTTGAGGGAAGACGTTAAAGGGTACGCCGATATTCATAACAAACTTGGCCTGATTGCCCACCAACAGGGAAATTTGAAAAACGCCGCCGAATTTTTTGAAAAAGCGCTTCAGATCAATCCCAAATATACAGAATGTTCCCTTAATCTTGCGATCACCTATAACGATATGGGCCAGTTTGACGAAGCAAAGGAGGTCTTTAACAAAGCCCTCCATATTGTTCAGAACTCCCCGCAGACGCTTGATCCCTTCATCCAGGGAAAACTGGCCAGCGAACATAAACGCCTGGGGGAACAGTATCGGGAACTCGGGCTTTTTGATCAGGCTCTGGAAGAATTCCAGAAAGCCCTCTTCCATCGGCCAAATTTAATCGATGTGATTACTCAGATCGGAGTAACCCTCCGGGAAAAGGGACGACTGGACGAATCCATCCGGGTCCTCATGAGAGCAAAGGAGATTAATCCCAAATTTATTCCTGCTTTTATTCAACTTGGGCTTACCTACTATATCAAAGGGTTTTCCAACCTCGCACGGGTTGAGTGGGAGGAGGCCCAATCCATTGATCCGGACAGAAAAGAAGCGGGTGTTTACCTGGCCCTGGCCAAAAAGGATGAAGTCTGATCTATAGATGACCACGCCTCCGAATTCTTTCCCCATCCTCCAAATTAAAAACTTAAAAACCTACTTCTATACCCGGCAGGGGATTGTAAAAGCCGTTGACGACATTTCTTTTAATGTTGAAAAAGGAAAGGTTCTCGGTCTCGTAGGAGAATCCGGCTCTGGAAAAAGCATGACGTCTCTCTCGGTGTTACGACTGGTTCCACCTCCCGGAAAAATCATTTCCGGCGAAATTTTATTTGAAAACCAGTCCCTGCTGGCCCTGAGCAACGAAGAAATGAGGAAGCGGAGAGGAAAAGAAATTTCAATGATCTTTCAGGAACCGATGACCTCCCTGAATCCTGTTTTTACCGTCGGAGAGCAGGTTGCCGAAATGGTGCGGCTCCATTTAAAAATGAATCGAAAAGAAGCGAAAGAAAAAACCATCGAGCTGTTTAAATGGGTCGGTATTTCCTCCGAGGACAAGCGATACCATGAATACCCTCATCAATTGAGCGGCGGAATGCGTCAAAGAGTCATGATCGCCATGGCGATTTCCTGCAACCCCAAAATCATTTTTGCCGACGAACCGACAACCGCTCTTGACGTCACCATTCAGGCCCAGATCCTGAATCTTCTCCAGCATTTGAAAGAAAAACTCAACATGTCCCTCGTCCTGATTTCTCACGACCTTGGCATCATCGCGGAGACGGCCGACGAAGTCGCCGTCATGTATGCAGGAAAAATTGTCGAGTATGTGAAAACCCAAACGTTGTTTGCCAATCCGCTCCACCCTTATACACAAGGTCTCCTTGAATCTCTTCCAAAATTTGATCAAAATGGCAGAGGGAAAACGAGGCTTAAAGCAATTTCCGGGGTCGTTCCCAAGCTGTCGGAGCTGCCCCCGGGATGTGCGTTCGAACCGCGTTGTCCCTATGCTATGGAGATCTGTAAAACAGACCCTCCGAAACTCGAAGAAAAAGAGGACGGACATTGGGGAAGCTGCTGGCTGGAGAAAAAAACTTGACGGAAACGATCATGCCGCTTCTTTCGGTATCTCATTTAAAAAAATACTTCCCGGTCAAAGGAAGTTTTTTTTCTTCAGAAAAAAAAGTCGTCCATGCCGTCGACGATGTTAGTTTCGATTTGTTCCCGGGGGAAGTACTGGGGCTTGTAGGAGAAAGCGGAAGCGGAAAATCAACAACCGGCCGATTGATTTTAAGACTCATTGAACCCACCTCCGGAAGCGTCTTTTACAACGGTGAAGATATTTTAAAGATCGATTCGAAACGGATGCGGGCGCTTCGAAGAGAAATACAGATCATCTTTCAGGACCCCTTTTCTTCCTTAAACCCCAGAATGACCATAGGGAAAATTCTTGAAGAGCCCTTTATCATTCACAAAATAGGCGATAAAAAAGAACGAAAAGAAAAAGTCCTTCGTTTACTTGAAAAAATCGGTTTGCATCCAGACGCCATTAAACGGTATCCCCACGAATTTTCAGGGGGACAACGGCAAAGGATTGGAATCGCCCGGGCGATTGCGCTATCTCCAAAACTCATTATAGCAGATGAACCGATCTCCTCTCTGGATGTGTCGATTCAGGCTCAAATTATCAATTTATTGGAAGATTTACAAAAAGAATTCAACCTCTCTCTTCTTTTTATCGCCCATGATTTAAACATGGTCCGCCATCTTAGCGACAGGGTCGCGGTCATGTACCTCGGGCGGATCGTCGAGCTGGCAAAAACGGAGGAACTTTTTAAAAATCCTAAACACCCTTATACCGAGGCGTTGCTTTCCGCCATTCCGATTCCAGACCCCACCCGACGTCAGGAAAAGATTCTTCTTTCAGGGGATATTCCCAGCCCTATCGACCTTCCGACCGGCTGCCGTTTTCAATCCCGCTGTCCGAAAAAAATCAAAGAATGTGAAACCATTGACCCGCCCCTTTACCCTGCCGGCGACGATCATGAGGCCGCCTGCATTCTGGTCAAGAATTAAAAATCGGCCTTCGTATTTCTTAAGATCCCAAATCCTTTAATTGATTTTAGATCAATGCTCGATAACAGGTTTTGTGGTCAGTCTTAATATTATTTCTTGTAATTCCAGGCATCCATTCTGATCTATTTTGGAACCCTCTGTTTAATGAACAAAACCGGTTGGGATAATCATTCTATTGGAAGAAACTTGAAGTCAAATACATCTTGAATCAATTTAAAGTCTTTTTCATTTCTGGTAATAAGTACAGCGCCGATGTCACGGACTGATACTGCAATGAGGATATCAGCAAGCAACCCCTTAATCCGAAGTGGATCTACTTTCTTGGATTTCCGAAGTTTTATCATCACGTCTCCGCAAATATACCATTGCCTCTCTGTTACCGTAATAACAGTGAAGTTGTGGTAGATTTGCTCGATCAGCCGGCGCTCTTTTGGGTCATATGCACCAGAAATTAACTCCATCAGTACCACAGAGCTGAAAGCAATGTGATAATGCCTTGTCAAGTTAAGAAACGAATCCTGAACCGTTCCTTTTCTAAAGTGGTCAATAAGGAATGAAGTATCTGGAACCGCTTTTTGCTTCATTTAATTCCCTCAAATGTATACTTACCTGATGTCCGCTCGATAAGCTTTCTCATTTTTTCCTGGTAAATCACCTCAGCAAGAGCAGACTCAATGGTCTCTGTCTCAGTCTTGGCGCCAAGGATTTTCTGGGCATTTTTGATCATTGTCTGACTCAGTCTGAAATGCTTTGCTATTTTTTTTGTCGCTGTTTCCATGAACACCTCCTTTATTATCTGTATATACATTTTACTAACTTATGGCTACAAGTCAAGAAAGATTTGTTTAAAATATGAAAGGCTAGAACCAACCACGATTATGGGTCGAGGAATCAAGCGTTTTAAAACACTATAAAAATAAGAAAGGGAAGTCTGAAAATACGCATTAAGATTTAACGATTTCCATTTATAGTAGAGTATCGGACCAGATAGGCCAAGCCTGTGAATTTCAGGAAGTTATGCTTTTTCCGGAAGTAGGAAACCCAACTGTTATTACATTCCCTTCGCCCTTTACAAACAGTTTTAAAAACCGCTTTCCGGTAAATAAATAAAACCGAAATTGGGATCACGTGCTACACTTATAATATAAATCTAAATTTGGTTTCAAGAAGTGAAAGGTCTGACCAAACTCGCCTAATGCGCACAAAGGGCACCTTTATTTGTTGGTTAAGAGGCAAACATAATCGTCGTTCATTGACAGAGCTCCGGACCATTTCTACTAAGAACTAAAAAATTCTTTAATGTCTTGACGGTTGGAGGTAACCCGGCAGGGGGGAAGAGAGGCGAGAAACTGTTTTCCGTAAGATTTCTGCCGGATTCGGGGATCCAGGATCGAAAGGAGACCCCGGTCTTCTGAACTTCGGATCAACCGGCCCAGTCCCTGTTTTAACAAAATAATGGCGGAAGGGACCTGATATTCCAGGAAAGAATTCAAGTTTTGTTTTTTTAACTCGTTCATTTTCGCTTCGGCAACCGGGTCGGAGGGAGAGACAAAGGGAAGCTTGTCGATGATGACGCAGGAAAGCGCTTCTCCCTGGACATCGACCCCCTGCCAGAAGCTCTGGGTCGCAAACAGGACAGACGAGACCTCTTTTTTAAAAGTCTGTAAAAGCTCCATTTTGGGCCCCTCCCCCTGCTTCAATAGCAAGAACCTCACCTTATCCCGGCAATAGCCATAAAAATAGTCCTTATTTTTATGGCTCGTGCAGAGGATAAACGCCCTCCCTGAAGTCAGTTTAAGAATCTGAACAATCTCTTCAGCCGCCGCTTTTAAAAAGAAATCGGTCGAAGGATCCGGAAGCGGGGGCGGCAAATAAATCAGCCCGTTTGACGCATAATCAAAAGGCGAATGAAATTGATATTCTTCCTGCGGCGCCATTCCCGTTCTTTTTTTGACATACTCAAACCGGTTATCGACCGTCAGGGTGGCAGATGTAAAGATCATCGCTCCTGTCTGGTTAAAAAGGGATTGTTGAAGGTAGTCGGAGACCTGTAAAGGGGTGGCATGTAAAACCAGGTGCATTCCACCTTCGCCGGTTCGAAACTCACCCCAATAAATGAAAGAGGGATCCTTCTGTTTCAAAAAAAACTCGCCATCCGTTTTTAACTGGGCCGCCCGGTCGGCAATTTTATAACACCCCTCTGTTTTTTCCGGAAGGGTTGAAAATGAGGCGTTGAGCCATTGGAGCGTGTTTAAAAAAGAGGCGGCCCTCTCCCCTGCCGGAGAGCCTGGCTGAAAAGGATTCAGACGGAACCGGTTTTCATGAGAACGGCTCTCCACGAAAAGAGTAAAAAAAGCCTCAGACCGCTTGTACAATTGGTCAAGGTTCTC
This sequence comes from Nitrospirota bacterium, assembly GCA_016178585.1. Lineage (NCBI taxonomy): Bacteria > Pseudomonadati > Nitrospirota > Nitrospirota bacterium. The sequence continues at coordinate 27,785 of JACOTA010000039.1, read as the reverse complement.
CCAGATCTGTGTTTCTTTTGATTTGAGAGCTTTGAGTTCCCTTTTCGCATCCGCAATGAATTCTAGAAAGTGAAACCGGGCGAGGGCTTTCCCAAAATAGTCGGACGCGATTTCTTCAATGAGATGGGCTTCATCAAAAATAACGGCATCATATTCAGGAAGAACCTGTCCATAGGAGTTTTCTTTCAACGCCAGGTCCGCAAAGAATAGATGGTGATTGACAATGATGAGTTGCGCTTCTTCCATCTCCCTTTTCATCCGGGTCATGAAACAGGCGTCATAATAGGAACAATTTTTCCCATGACATTGGTTTCCGGTGACGGAAATCTCCTTCCAGATTGCGGAACCTTCCGGAAGACCCGCTATTTCCGCCCTGTCTCCTCTTTCCGTTTGATCTGCCCACCCTGTAATTTTGTCAATGTAGGGCATCTCATCCTGGTTCAACAAAAGGGGATTGACCGCAAAATCAGCATACCGGTATTTGCATAAATAGTTTTCCTTTCCTTTCATTAAAACGGCCGAAAATGCCTTCGGCATTATTTCCTTTAAAATCGGAAGGTCTTTAAAATAAATCTGATCCTGTAAATGCTTTGTCCCTGTCGATAAGACAATTTTTTTTCCGCTCAGAAGCGCCGGGATCAAGTAAGCAAATGTTTTTCCAGTGCCCGTGCCGGCTTCAATCATGACCTGGTACCCGCCCTCCAGGGCTTCTTTGACCCTCCTGGCCATCTCTATTTGGGAAAAACGTTCCTCGTAGGAAGGAAACTTTTTTGAAAGAGGCCCCCCTTTACAAAAGAAAGTATCGATGATATTTTGAGTTTTAGACGGCAATGGCTGGCTCTAGAACGACTTTGACAGGTTTAGAAAATTTGGTATCTTTATAGTTATGGAAGTCAATGGCAAAAGTCTTGAAGCAATTGCGAAAGACATCGCGGATGGGTTTTTCGTCTTAAATCCGCTCACCGTTAAACTGCTGGAAGCCCAGCACTACAAACCTTTTCATGCCGCGCTTCGAAAAATCATGAACTTCATCCGGGCGGAAGGTTTTCCTTCCCACGACGTCAATGCAATCCGGAAAAGAAACAGCCGGCTACAACGGGTTCATTCCGCGATTTCCGTTCTCGAAAACCTTTCCAAAGAAAAAAAAATAAAACTTCTTTAACGTGACCTGGTCATGACGTTTTCCCGCGCCAGAATCACTTCCGCCTCTCCCTGACGCTTCAATTGTTCGAGAACCTTCTCTGCCGCCTTTCGGGTCACATAATGACCCACTCTAATTCGGTAATAAATCCCTCTTTGAGGGATTTCAGCGGAAATGACATAGGACGGGAATCCTTTTTTTACAAGCTTTTCACTCAAAAGAAGAGCCTTCTGATAATCTTTCATCGATCCCACCTGCAAAGTAAAGCGAGGTGAAACTGGATTTTCAGCGAAACCGGATGTCTGGCCTCCGGAAGGCGCCGGGCGGGAGGCAGAGGGAGGGATTAATCCGACAATTTGTTCTTTTTTGTTTTCCGTTTCATTCTTATCTTTCAGGTTTTTATAAAACGTTAAATCAGGCTCTGGATTTTTTTTTGTCACCGGAATTTGAACGTCTGGTTTTTTCGGCTCTTTCGGAGCGGAGGTTGTTGCCCGCCAGGCGAGGAATGCCCCCGCCAGCAGCCCGAACAATAAGATGATCATGGCGGAAGCTCGAGCAAAATTAATTTTTGAGCCATGTTTCTCGGACGGCTCTTTAAGATTATCCAGGTCTCTCATTATTGCGTCCTCCTAGAGGATAAACATCGCATCCCCATAACTGTAAAACCGGTAATTTTCTTTTAATGCCGTTTCATACGCCTGTAAAACGAGCTCTCTCCCGGCAAAGGCAGACACTAGCATGAGAAGGGTGGTTCTGGGAAGGTGAAAGTTTGTAATCAATCCGTCAACGGCCTTAAAGAGATACCCCGGAAAAATAAAAAATTCCGTGTACCCTCTCCCGCTCACAATTTCACCCTTTTGAGTGGAAATCGTCTCGAGAGTGCGGGTGGTGGTTGTCCCCACGGCAATGACTTTCCGGTTTTCAGCCTTTGCCGACCGGAGCTTTTTTGCCGATTCCTCTGATACCGAATAGAATTCATTCTCCATTTTATGTTGTTCTATTTCTTCGCAATGGACCGGTTTAAACGTCCCCAGCCCGACATGAAGGGTAAGGGTGACGATTTCAACCCCTTTCCTCCCGAGTTTGTCCAACAAGGATGGGGTGAAATGAAGTCCGGCCGTCGGAGCGGCTACCGATCCGTAAGCTTTCGCGTAAACCGTCTGATAATTTTCACGATCTTCTGTCTGCAGACCGTTTTCCCGCCGGATATAAGGAGGAAGCGGAACCTCCCCATGCTTTAAAAAATGGTTTTTAACACTGGTTTCTTCTTCCTTAAACTCTATCAGGGCCTTTCCCTCTCCTAAATCTTCGATAAAACGCCCTTCTAATCCTCCTTTTAAATGAACCTTATGGAACTTTCTGAATTTTCCCCTGGACAAGGCTTCCCATTGAAAAGAAGACCTCGGATGAAGGAGGAATATCTCTGTTCTGGCTCCGGTCTCTCTGTGACCGGTCAATCGCGCCGGAAAAACTTTGGTATCATTAAGGACGAGAACCTGGCCGGGTTCAAGAAGCTCGGCCAAATTCGAAAAATGACGATGAGCCATCTCTCCGGTCGCGCGATTTAGCACAAGAAGACGCGCCTGGTCTCTGACGGGAGGAGGATATTGAGCAATCGTATGATTTTGAATCGGATAATCAAAATCGGAGAGTTTCATCTTTTTCCAAAGAACCAGAAAACCAGGGTTAAGATTAAACTGATTAAAATGGAGGTTGTCAGCGGAAAATAAAATTTAAAATCTTTTTTTTCAACGTAAATATCGCCCGGAAGCTTTCCCAGCCAGCCAATTTTATCGGGAAACTTCTCTGCAAAGAGAAAAATAACGCCAACTCCCGCCAACACGAATCCTAAAACAATTAAACTTCTTGCCATTGCTTATCTCCTGGGCTGGCACGTAAATAAGGGAAAGGGAATTTTATGCCGTAATTTGAAGCATTCTCTCAACGGCTTTTTTTGCCTTTCTTTGAATCTCAGCCGGAATAACCACCTCATTTGCCATATCTTCCAGGACCCACAAAATTTTCTCAAGGGTATTCATCTTCATATTGGCGCAATTGCACCATTTACAGGCCGGGACAAACGTTTTCTCCGGGCTTTCTTTTTTCAAACGATGAAGAATTCCAGGCTCTGTCGCAACAATAATGGTCGATGCCGCCGATTCTTTTGAAACCCGGCATATCCCGCTGGTACTGAGAACCTGATCCGCCTCCCGGATAATGTCGGCAGGGGACTCGGGATGGACAAGAACAGGAGCATCGCAATAAGTTTCTTGCGCTTTCTGAAGCTCTTCGGCCATCATTCTGACGTGGCTGGGACAATAACCGTCATAAACAATCATTTTCCTTCCCGTCTGTTCTTCCACAAATTCAGCCAGGTGCTTATCGGGAATAAAAATGATCTCTTTTTCCGGAGGAACGGAGTTAACCACGTTAACGGCATTTGAAGAGGTACAGCAAATATCGCTTTCGGCCTTTACTTCCGCCGAGGTGTTGACATAGCAGACCACCACGGCGCCCGGGTGCGCGGCTTTCAGGGCCCTTAACTGATCCGCCGTGATCATATCGGCCATCGGACAGCCCGCGTGAAGATCGGGCATCAAGACTTTTTTACCGGGACAGAGGATGGCCGCGGTTTCAGCCATAAAATGGACCCCGCAAAAAACAATCACCTCCGCGGCCGTTTTGGACGCCTTTAAAGAAAGTTCGAGAGAATCCCCGATAAAATCGGCCACATCCTGAACTTCGGGGATTTGATAATTATGGGAAAGAATAATCGCATTTCTTTCTTTTTTTAACTTTTTTATTCTTTCAATTAATTCTGTTTCAACTTCCATTTCATTTTTTCCTATTTTAAGCCCGGGCGGCCGTTCTCTTTTTAAAATCAGGAAAAGGAGCCGGAAAGGGGTCGTGGAAACAACGGAGAAGGGCTGTCCCTCGAAGGGGATACCCCGGATGAGACGGTCAGAATTTAATGAGTTCCTCGGCAATTTGAACGGCATTGAGCGCCGCGCCTTTGCGAATATTATCCGATACAATCCAGAGGTTTAAGCCTGAGGGAACCGAAAAATCTTCTCTGATTCTTCCGACATAGACCTCATCTTTTCCGGCATGTTCAGAGGGAAGAGGATAAATTTTTCTTTTGGGATCATCGAAGACGATCACTCCAGGAGAAACCGCTAGAACGGCTCTTGCTTCATTGGCGCTTAGTTTCTTTTCTGTTTCAATATTGACCGATTCGGAATGGCACCGGAAGACCGGGACCCTGACGGTGGTCGCCGTCACCCGGATCGAGTTATCCCCCATGATCTTATGGGTTTCATTAACCATTTTCATCTCTTCTTTGGTATAGGCGTTATCCAGAAAATCGTCGATCTGCGGGAGACAGTTAAAGGCAATCTGGTGGGGAAATTCTTTAACCTCCACCTCTTTAAAAGATAAGAGGGAGCGGGTCTGTTCCATCAGCTCATCCACCGCTTTTTTACCTTTTCCAGAAACAGACTGAAAGGTCGTGACGACAATCCGGGTAATCCGCGCCGCCTGATGGAGGGGGTAAAGCGCCACCACCATCTGAATGGTCGAGCAGTTCGGGTTGGCAATGATCCCTTTATGGGTAAACGCTGCTTTTATATTTACTTCGGGCACCACCAGAGGAACATCTTTTTCCATTCGAAAGGCGCTGCTGTTATCAATCACAACTGTTCCCGCCTTAGCGGCAATGGGACCATATTTCAGGCTCGTTTGGGAGCCCGCGGAAAAAAGGGCAATATCGATCCCATCAAAAGAAGAGGGCTCTAAAAGCTTGACCTTCACGGCCTTGCCTCTAAACTGAACGACTCTCCCTGCGGAATTCGGAGAAGCAAACGGATGGAGTGTCTCGACCGGGAAGTCCCTTTCTTCCAGAATCTCCATCATCTCGTTTCCCACGACCCCCGTCGCTCCCACGACTGCAACCTGATATGCCGGTTTTTTCTTAAGCATTTAGCTTCCTTTAATCTCCATGGAAATTAAGTCTCCCATCTCCCCCGTGGTGACGATTTTTTCAGCTCCCGCATTCAAGGCGATATCAGATGTCCGGAAACCTCTGTCCAAAACATTTTTCACGGCCGTCTCAACGGTCAAGGAAGCCTTCTCCGATTGACAGGCATATTTTAGAAGCATCCCAAAAGAAAGGATCTGCGCGATGGGATTCGCAATCCCTTTCCCCGCAATATCAGGAGCTGAACCTCCGGAAGGCTCAAAGAGCCCAAAACTCCCTTCACTTAAAGAAGCAGAGGGAAGCATGCCGAGAGAACCGGTCAACATTGCCGCCTCATCGCTTAAGATATCTCCAAACATATTGTCGGCTAAAATAACATCAAACTGCCTGGGATTCTTTACGAGCTGCATAGCCGCATTGTCGACGTACATATGGCTTAAAGTCACATCGGGATAGAGTTTTCCAACCCGGGTAACAACCTCTCTCCAGAGGACCATGGTGGTTAAGACATTAGCTTTATCAATTGAGGTGACTTTTTTTGACCTCTTTCGCGCTGCCTGGAAGGCCACATGAGCAATCCGTTCAATTTCCGGAGTCGTATAGACCAGTGTATCAAATCCTCTTTCCCCCTGTTCTATTTTTTCCCGGCCTTTGGGCTGTCCAAAATAAATCCCTCCGGTTAATTCCCGCACAATCAAAATATTAAAACCTTCCCCAACAATATCGGAACGAAGCACCGATGATTTCGCCAGGGCCGGGAAGACGATCGCAGGCCGCAAATTGGCAAATAAACCAAAGATTTTTCGGAGGGGAAGAAGAGCGCCTCGCTCAGGCTGTTCCTGCGGGGGAAGATTTTCCCATTTTGGACCGCCAACGGACCCGAATAAGATAGCATCCGATTCTTTGCAGATCTGAACCGTTCGATCGGGGAGCGCTTTTCCTTCCCGATCGATTCCCGCACCCCCGACATTGGCTTCGGTCCGTTTAAACTTAATGTCGAATTTTTCTTCAATTCGATCCATGACTTTTAATGCCTCTGTCATGACCTCCGGACCGATCCCATCGCCAGGTAAAATGGCTATTTTAAATTCCTTCTTCAAAAACAATCTCCAATAAAATAAGTAAATTCAATAAGTTAGGAATTTAATTTGAAAATATTAGACTCTAAATTGTTAGTATACCTAACCCATTGCTTACAATCAAGCTTCAAGCGATTCCCAAGACCAGCGATAGAAAGTTGTCATTGCGAGCGAAGCGAAGCAATCTCGCCATCGTGAACCGAGATCGCCACGCACCCTGCGGGCGCTCGCGATGACAGGCAAAACAAGGAGTTACAAATCCTATCGCTGTTCTTGGGCGATTAAGCCTGTCTGGCTTCGTATTCCTTTATCTTTCCCTCGTATTGGAGGGTCAGTCCGATATCATCCAGGCCGTTGAGGAGGCAATGGCGGCGATAGTCATCCACCTCGATGGAAAAGACCAGGCCGTCCTCAGAGGTGATCTTCTTTTCCTGAAGGTCCACCGTCAACCGATAACCCGGCGTCTTCCGAACATGCTGAAAAAGCGTCTCGGTTTTCTCTTCGCTCAACCGGACGGGAAGAATCCCGTTCTTAAAACAATTATTGTAAAAAATATCGGCAAACGAAGGGGCAATAATACATCGAAAACCGTAATCGAGAAGCGCCCACGGGGCATGCTCCCGGGAAGAGCCGCACCCAAAATTGGCGCGGGTCACCAAAATCGCGGCGCCCTGATAACGCGGGGCATTCAGTTCAAAATCCGGATTTAAACGATGGTCTTTGTCTAACCGCCAGTCAAAAAAAAGGAACTGACCGAACCCGGTCCGCTCAATCCGCTTAAGAAACTGCTTGGGAATAATCTGGTCGGTATCGACGTTATTCAGATCAAGGGAAGCCACAATTCCGTTTAGTTTTGTAAAAGGTTCCATCATCTTTACTCCTTATTCCCCATTTAAATGATATTGTCTGATATCCACAAAATGGCCTTCAATCGCGGCGGCGGCCGCCATCAAAGGACTGACGAGGTGGGTACGGCCCCCTTTACCCTGACGCCCTTCAAAATTACGATTGGATGTGGACGCACACCGTTCTCCCGGTTTTAAGGTATCCGGATTCATCCCCAGACACATCGAACAACCCGATTCCCGCCAGTCAAAACCGGCTTCTTTGAAGGTTTTATGCAATCCTTCCTCTTCCGCTTTTTGCTTCACATGCTGAGATCCCGGGACAATCATGGCGTAAACCGAAGAAGCGACCCGGCGGCCTTTCACAAAACCGGCCACCCTGCGAAGGTCTTCGATCCTCCCGTTGGTGCAGGACCCGATGAAAACCCGGCTGACCGGAATATCCGCAATAGGCGTTTCGGCCTTGAGCCCCATATACTCCAGGGCCCGCTCGGCCGACTTCCGGGCGTTTGGATCAGAAAAGGCAGAAGGGTTGGGAACACGGTCGGCGACAGACGCCACCTGGCCCGGGTTCGTTCCCCAGGTCACCTGCGGCGTTAATGCCGCAGCATCGATCTTTAACGTCCGGTCATAGTGAGCGCCCGGATCACCGGTTAATTTCTTCCAGCCGGCAACCGCTTTTTCAAAGTCTCCGGGAACATAGGGACGTCCTTTGAGATAGGTATAGGTTTTTTCATCCGGCGCGATCATCCCCGCGCGGGCGCCCCCTTCAATCGACATGTTGCAAACGGTCATCCGCTCTTCCATCGAGAGGTCCCGGATCGTCTCTCCTCCATACTCGATCACGTAGCCGGCACCCCCTTCCGTTCCAATATGACCGATGATCGAAAGGATCATATCTTTTGCCTCGACCCCGTAAGGACGCTTTCCATTCACCTCTATTAAAAAGGTTTGAGGCCGGTCCTGCCAGAGACATTGCGTCGCCAGAACATGCTCCACTTCGCTGGTTCCGATCCCGAAAGCAAGCGCGCCAAAGGCGCCATGGGTGGAAGTATGACTGTCGCCGCAGACAATCGTCATTCCGGGAAGGGTCAAACCAAGTTCAGGACCGATGACATGGACGATCCCCTGATCAGGGTGATTGAGATCAAAAAGCGTCACCTCGAACTCCTTACAGTTTTTTGACAGGGTCTCTATTTGAACAGCGGAAACCGGGTCTTCAATCGGAAGCGACCTGTCGGTCGTGGGAACATTATGGTCCATCGTCGCAAAGGTCAAATCCGGCCGCCTGACCTTACGGCCCGCCAGCCGCAATCCTTCAAACGCCTGCGGCGACGTCACTTCATGCACCAGATGCCGGTCGATATAAACAAGGGACGGCTTCCCGGCCTCCTCATGAACAATATGGTTTTCCCAGATTTTCTCAAACATTGTTTTTGGCTTCATACCTTATTCCATTCTCGCGATAAACGGTTGAAAATTATTTTTTTCCTTCATTATTTTGCCACAAATTTTTCATTAAATAAAATTTATTTTTTTCATAGGGAGCTTCTTTAGCGGTTTTTGGATCCGTCATCGATTACGGGTTGTGGATGGAGATTTTTTTGCCAGAATGAAGGTCTCTCATTCCTGCCAGCTTGTTGAGCGCATTTAAGTAGGCTTTGGCGCTGGCGATCAAAATATCGGTATCAGAACCATGACCCGCGACGACCTTGCCATTTTCCTCCAGCTTGACCGTAACTTCGCCCTGCGCGTCCGTCCCGCCGGTAATGGCCGACACGATATAAGAAAGAAGTTTTCCTTTATTCTGAGTGAGTTTATCAAGCGTTTTGTAAACCGCATCGACGGGCCCATCTCCTTTACCAATTTCTTTGATAACCCGGCCTTCTCTCTCCAATTCAATAGTCGCTGTTGGACTAACCTGCGTTCCACTTTCCACATAGAGGTTTTTCAGCCGAAAAGTTTCATGCTGTTTGGAAATTTCATCGCTGACAATGGCATTTAAGTCATCTTCATACACCTCTTTTTTCTGGTCAGCCAGCTTTTTAAACCTTTCAAACGCATGATTCATCTCATCTTCCGTCAGTTCAAACCCCATTTCTTTTAAACGGGTTCTAAAAGCGTGTCGTCCGGAATGTTTTCCCATGACCATTTTACTCTGGCTTAAACCGACCGACGCCGGTGAAATAATTTCATACGTTGATTTTTCTTTGAGGAGTCCATCCTGGTGAATCCCCGATTCATGGGCAAAAGCGTTCGCTCCGACAATGGCTTTGTTTGCCTGCACCTGCATGCCGGTAATTCGGGTGAGCAGGCGGCTGCTTTTGATAATTTCTTCAGTTTTCACTTTTGTATCAGCATCGTAGACATTCTTTTTTATCCTTAACGCCATGACCACCTCTTCCAGGGAAGCATTTCCAGCCCGTTCCCCGATTCCATTAATGGTGCACTCCACCTGTCCCGCTCCGTTTTTTATCGCGGCCAACGAATTGGCGACAGCCAGCCCCAGGTCATTATGGCAATGAACCGATATGACGGCATACTGAATATTCCGGACATTTTCTTTAATCCCTTTAATCAGAGCGCCAAATTCCTCCGGCGTTGCGTATCCAACCGTATCCGGAATGTTAATCGTAATGGCTCCGGCATCAATCACCGCTTCCAAAACGCTATAAAGATAAAACGGGTCAGACCGGGTGGCATCCATCGGAGAAAACTCCACATCGTCAACCAGGGCTTTTGCCCTTCGGACCATTTCAGACGCCCGGTCTTTAGCTTCATCCCGGGTCATCCTGAACTGGTGTTCAAGATGAATATCGGATGTCGAGAGAAAAGTATGAATTCTTTTTCGCGGAGCGTCGGCGATGGCAGCTGCCGCGCGCTCTATATCCTCCACTCGCGCCCTGGCAAGACTGCAAATGACCGGTCCTTCAACCTCCCGTGATATTTTTTGAATCGCCTCAAAATCCCCAGGCGAGCTGATGGCAAAGCCCGCTTCGATAATATCGACCCCAAGCTGAGCCAATTGCCTGGCGATGATGACCTTTTCTTCCACATTCATACTGCATCCCGGGGACTGCTCCCCGTCTCTTAAGGTCGTATCAAATATTTTAATGGTCCTCATTTTTTCTCTCCTGTCTATTCTATCGAGGGGCCTTCGCGTACTCCGCTCAATGCCCCCCGTTCCCCCGCGCTTCATACCGGCAAAGCCGGTTATTCCGCTTTATTCTCTCTCTAGTGTAGTGAGTCATACTTTGCATTATAACCAGCCAGCATATCATGTTAAAGATTGTCATTGCGAACGAAGTGAAGCAATCTCGCTTTTTAACGGACATAAACAGGGGATTGCTTCGTCACTAATGTTCCTCGCAATGACAAACCAAATGTAAAGAAGCGTTGGACTCACTACACTAGCTAGAAATAAAGAAACCTTCATGCCTGTAAGGTCGTTACGACAACCTCACAGGGACGAAGGTTTCTTCGTGGTACCACCCTGCTTTGACCTCTTTTTTTAAATCAAAAAGAGTTCCTTCATTGGCTTTTGGTTACGGTAAGCTTCCGGCATCTCCTGGCAGGAATGAGTCCCCCGTTCAAAGATGCGGCTCCAAGGCGAGTTCAACCATTTGCCTGCCGGTTTGCACCATCCACCGGCTCTCTATTAGACTCAAGGGCCTGTGCGGTTTCGCTTCGCGAAATCCTCCAATGCCCCCGAACCCCGCTTTCACACAGGCAAAGCCTGATGTTCAAGCTCTTATTTTGTTAGACAAAATGGTTTACTATTCCTCTTCAATGCCTTTATTTATTTTTATCGATGAGGATGATGAATCTGCTCCTCATCAAAATCATCAAATTCTTCATCCGAATCAATCTCTTCTTTCTTCGTCGAGGCCCTTGAAAACACCGCTCTAAAAGGCCTGGAAATCGGCCCTGAAAGCGCATAGAGAACCACGATTGAGAATAACATAATATGGGGCTCTAACACAATCACGACAAAAATAAGAATCGCCCAAACCAGATATTGAAAAGAACGTTTGGAATTTAAATTAATATCTTTAAAACTGCGATATTTGATATTACTGACCATTAAGAAAGCCAGGGCGTAGGTCATCACGAGAATTAAAACCGGTTTTACTTCAGACCCAAGCCTTAGAATGTGATTGTCCAGGATGACCATCATCGCAACAGTGCTGGCGGCCGCAGGAATAGGAAGCCCGGTAAAATACCGGGGATCTGACACCGTGGATTGGACGTTAAACCTTGCAAGACGCAATGCGCCACAAACGACGAAAAGAAAAGCGGCGATCCATCCCAGGCGATTGTACGAATGCAACGCCCAGGAATAAATCAACAATCCCGGGGCCAAACCGAAAGAAATTAAATCAGCCAGGGAATCATATTCTGTCCCGAACCGGCTGGTAGCATTGGCTAATCGGGCCGCTTTTCCGTCAAGGGTGTCAAATATGGTCGCGGCAAGAATGGCGTAGGCAGCCATCAGATATTCCGCATTAAATATTGAAATAATGGCGTAAAAACCGCTGAAAATATTCCCGGTGGTAAACAGGTTAGGAATTAAATAAACTCCTTTTTGTTTTACCTTTGTCATTTTAATCATGATAAGACTCCAATCACGGTTTCTCCCCCTTTGACCTTTTCTTTCGCTTTAACGGCCACTTTCGAATCGGAGGGAAGGTAAAGGTCGACTCTTGAACCGAACTTTATTATACCACACCGCTCCCCTTTTTCCAATCGATCCCCTTCTTTGGCATAACAGATGATCCTCCGGGCAATCAGTCCGGCAATCTGGATAAAAAGGATTTTCTTTCCTTTATCTGTCTCCAGCAAAATCGCATTTTGTTCATTTTCCAGAGAGGCTTTTTCCGCATTTGCCGCAAAGAACTTCCCCCTGGTATAAGAAATTTTCTTGACAACTCCGGAATAGGGAGCCCGGTTCACATGCACATTAAAAACGTTCATGAAGATGCTGATTTTGATCGCTTTGTCTTTTAAAAACCGGTCTTCCTGTATGAGTTCAACCGAGATAATTTCCCCGTCCGCCGGCGAAAGGATAACCCCCTCTTCCTGTGAACCTTTTCGATTGGGATTTCTAAAAAACTGAAGGACGAAAACGGTGACTAAACCAAAGAAAACCGTTATTGAAGTTAAACCAAACAGGAGAGAAAGAAGGGTTGCTCCGATTCCCGCGAAGACATACGGAAAACCCTCCGTCGCGATAGGAAACGTTCTAGTTTTTGTTTTTGTCAACCAGCCGTTCCTTTTTTAACCATGGCATCATCTCCCGCAGGCGAGCCCCGACCTCTTCAATCGGGTGTTTTTCGCCCTTTTTACTTAAGGCATTGAAAACAGGCCGATTGGCTTTGTTTTCAAGAATCCATTCTTTCGCAAAAGAGCCAGACTGGATTTCGGACAATATTTTTTTCATTTCCGCTTTAGTCTGTTCGGTAACGATTCGCGGACCGCGGGTTAGATCTCCATATTTGGCGGTATTGCTGATCGAATACCTCATGTTGGAAATTCCCCCTTCATAAATCAGGTCGACAATCAATTTGACTTCATGGAGACATTCAAAATAGGCCATTTCGGGAGAATATCCGGCTTCGGTCAGGGTTTCGTATCCGGCCATAATGAGCGCGGTCAAGCCGCCGCAGAGAACGGACTGTTCTCCAAAAAGATCGGTCTCGGTTTCTTCCCGGAAATTCGTTTCGATAACCCCGGCTCTCCCGGCGCCGATGCCTTTGGCATAGGCCAGCCCAATGTTTTTAGTGTCACCGGAAGGGTCTTGATGAATGGCCAAAAGAGCTGGAACACCGCTTCCTTTGGTATATTCTGACCGCACCAGATGACCCGGACCTTTAGGGGCGACCATAAAGACATTCAGGTCTTTTCGCGGAATAATCTGGCCGAAATGAATGCTAAACCCGTGCGCAAAGGCTAAATAAGCGCCTTCTTTAAGAAAGGGCGCGATTTCTTCCGAAAAAAGAGCGCCCTGAAGTTCATCCGGAGCCAAAATCATGAGGATGTCAGAGGCCTTTGCGGCGTCACTCACCTTCATGACCTTCAACCCTGCCCGCTCTGCTTTTTCCCATGATTTCCCCGGTCTTAATCCAACCACCACATTGAGTCCGCTCTCCTTTAAATTGTTGGCGTGAGCATGCCCCTGGCTTCCATAGCCAATAATGGCAATGGTTTTATTTTTTAGATTTTTTAACTCTCCGTCCTGATCGTAATAAATCTTCATTTTTTTCATCCCTATCTATTTTATTAAAATTAGCCTTCCGCGACCTTCTTTTCTCTTTGCAACAGCATTTTGGCTTCTTCACGAGCAATCGCGATACGACCGGTGCGGACGACCTCCTTTATTCCCAAGGGTCGAAGGAGGTTAATCATTGCTTCTATTTTTTTTACCTCGCCGGAGATTTCAATGGTATAAGAAGTTGGACTGGAATCGATGATTTTTGCTCTAAAGATATCGGTGAGCCGAAGGGCCTCCGCCCGATCTTCTCCCTTTGCATGGACTTTGATTAAAGCCATTTCCCGTTCGACGAACTCGTTTTCAGTTAAATCAACCACTTTAATGACATCGATCAGCTTATTGAGCTGCTTGACGATCTGTTCGATAATCCGCTCATCCCCTTCAGTGACAATCGTCATTTGAGACATGGTGGGATCTGTTGTCGGACCCACTGAAAGGCTTTCAATATTAAATCCTCGTCCGCTGAAAAGACCGGCGACTCGCGATAAAACGCCAAACTTGTTCTCAACCTGAATTGAAATGATACGCTGCATGAGTTAAATTTCTTTAAATTACGCGGTTAAAATTGAATCGGGATCTGCCAATCGGGCAGGCTTGTCTTCCTGAACAGGCTTCGGATCTTCGAAAACCATGGCGTAGTTTGACCCGCCGGCCGGAACCATAGGATAAACGTTTTCATTGGAATCCACCACAAAATCCATGACGACGGGCCCTTTAACTTTTAACGCCTTGAGAATGACGCCCTCGACTTCATCGGGCCTGGACGCTCTGAGTCCCACCGCTCCGTAGGCTTCGGCCAATTTGACAAAATCGGGGCTTTGATCGAGATAGCTGGAAGAATACCGGTTTTCGTAAAAAAGCTGCTGCCATTGGCGAACCATTCCTAAATATCGGTTATTCAAAATCGCTACCTTCACCGGGAGGTTTTCCACCACTGCAGTCGCCAATTCCTGAATATTCATCTGGATGCTTCCATCCCCGCTAATATTAATCACAAGTTTTTCCGGAAAAGCCGCCTGGGCTCCCAGAGCCGCGGGGAAACCGTAACCCATCGTTCCCAAACCTCCGGAATTTAAAAAGGTACGGGATTGATTAAATTTATAAAACTGCGCCGCCCACATCTGATGTTGTCCGACATCGGTGGTTACAATGGCGTTTCCCTTGGTGAGTTCATAGAGCTTTTCGATGACAAACTGGGGCTTAATGACATCCGCTTCTTGATGATATTGCAGCGGCCGTTCCTTTTTCCATTGTCCAATTTGAGCCATCCAGGGTTTTCTCAACGCCTTCAAATCTTCGTTGCCGATAAAAGAATTTTTAATGACCTCATTTAATTCTTTTAAAACACTCTTCACATCCCCGACGATCGGAACGTCTACCTTAAAATTCTTTCGGATCGAAGTGGGGTCGATATCAATATGGATCACCTCGCAATTGGGCGCAAATTCAGAAACCTTACCGGTAACCCTGTCGTCAAACCGCGCCCCCACGGCAATTAATAGATCACAGTCATGAACGGCCCAATTGGCGCAGGCCAAGCCATGCATGCCCAGCATTCCCAGGGAAAGAGGGTGTGTGCCTGGAAAAGCCCCCAATCCCATTAAGGTCATCGTTACCGGAATCTGGGTTAGTTCAGCCAATTCCTTGATTTCGTCGTAAGCATTAGAGAGCACCACACCGCCACCCACGTACAAAACGGGTCTTTTGGCCTTTGCGATGGAAAGAGCCGCCTGTTTGACCTGCCATTTATTTCCCTGAATGGTTGGGTTATAACTCCGGATCGAAACCTTATCGGGATATTTAAACTCGGTTTTGGCAAAGGTCACATCTTTGGGGAGATCAATTAAAACCGGACCAGGGCGCCCGGTGGTCGCAATATAAAACGCTTCTTTGATAATCTGGGCAAGATCTTTGACATCTTTGACGAGAAAACTATACTTCGTGCAGGGACGGCTGATTCCGACAATATCGGCTTCCTGAAAGGCGTCGTTCCCAATCATTTGAGTAGGCACCTGACCGGTAATCACCACCAGTGGACAGGAATCCATATAGGCGTTGGTTAACCCTGTCACGGTATTGGTCGCTCCGGGTCCCGAGGTCACCAGAACGACCCCCGCTTTACCGGTTACTTTGGCATACCCCTCACCCATATGCATGGCCCCCTGCTCATGGCGGGTCAAGATGACCTTCAGGGCCTTTTCATGATAAAGGGCATCAAAAATACCCAACACCACCCCTCCGGGAAGACCAAAAATGGTATCGACCCCTTCTTTCTTAAGAGATTCAAGTAAAATTTGGGAGCCTGTCAACTTCATAGAAAAATTCCTACCCTGTTTTTCGTTTTAAGAAAGTCGTCTTTAAATCAAGAAATTAAATTTCCAAAAAAGGAAATAAAAATGGACGATTTTTCAATAAATTAGCACAATTCAGCCGTAACCGTCAATATGAAAAAGAGGACCCAAGACCAGCGATAGAAAGTTGTCATTGCGAGCGAAGTGAAGCAATCTCGCTATCTTGAACCGAGATCGCCACGCACCCTACGGGTGCTCGCGATGACAGGCAAAACAAGGAGTTACAAATCCTATCTCTCTTGGGGGAGACTTTTATCGGCTTTCGATGAGGAGAAGGTTGGGGTTCTGGATATGCTCGATCACGGCGTTTAAAAATCGGCCGGCATCCGCCCCGTCAATAAGGCGATGATCAAAAGCAAGGGAGAGGGGGGCAATCTTTCGGATGACAATTTTTCCGTTGATGACAACGGCCTGGTCTTCAATCTTTCCAACACCCAGAATGGCGGCTTCGGGATAATTGATGATGGGCGTCCCGTAAGTTCCGCCAATGACCCCATAATTAGTGATCGTAAAAGTGCTTCCCTTTAAATCTTTTAAGTCAATGGTTCTGGAGACCGCTTTTTGACCCAGATCATTGAGTTCTCTCGCGATCTCGAGAATGCTTTTTTGGTCGGCATTTTTGAGGGCAAAAACCATTAGGCCGTTTGGCGTATCGACAGCGATCCCGATATGATAATATTTTTTTAATATAATTTCCTGACGACCTTCATCCAGACTTGAGTTTAAATAAGGATAGAGCTTTAACCCGGCAATGACCGATTTGATGATAAAAGGGAGATAGGTTAACTTAAGGCCTTGTTTTTCGATCGCCGTCTTCTCCTGCTCCCGCACCTCTTGCAGACGGGTCATATCGGCTTTATCCATAAAGGTAACGTGGGGTATTTTCTGGACCGAATCAACCACAAGCCTGGCGGCCGTTCTTCTGATCCCTTTAAAAGGAATCCGCTCCACTGAATCTGGAGGGCGGACAACTTCGATCTCAATGCCGCCCGACTCCGGCTTCCCGCCTGGCGCAGCATGAGGCGCAAGCCTTTTGCTTTCCACCTCTGAAGCTGAAGAATAAGCTAAAACATCCTCTTTTCGAATCCGTCCTTCGGGACCCGTTCCTTTCACCCGGTTTAAATCGACTCCGATCGACCTGGCCAAAACCCTTACTGAAGGAATGGCACGGGACTTTTCAATGACACCAGGATCCGGCCGCGCCTCTTCCAAATCTTCCGGGGCTTCTTCCAGTATGCCAACAACGGACCCGAAATCTTTTTTAAGCCTTTCGTCCGAGAACTCCACTAACACATCCCCGACCTTTATGATTTCCCCTTCTTTTCCATGAATCGCTTTAATGATCCCTGTAAAAGGAGAAGAAATGGGTACGATTGCCTTATCGGTTTCAACTTCAAGAAGGGTCTGGTCCACGGTAACCGCGGACCCTTCCTGAACAAACCACTTTACAATTTCCCCTTCGGTAATCCCTTCGCCTAAATCCGCAAATTTAAATTCTTTCGGCATGAATAAATCTCCACCCGTAAATAAAGTTAGAAACAAAGCGTTCGATGAATAGCCTCGACAATCCCCTCAGGGTTCGGCAGATAAAACTGTTCCATTTTCGGAAGGGGAATCGCGGTATTAAAGCCCGCAACTCTTGAGACAGGCGCCTCAAGATAGAGGAGCGCTTTTTCCTGAATGACCGCCGCGATTTCGCCTCCCAGCCCCCCTTTTAAGGGCGCCTCATGGACGATAACCCCGCGGCCTGTTTTTTTAATCGACTCTATTATTTTATCCGTATCCATGGGATAGAGCGTCCTTAAATCTATAACCTCCGCTTCAATTCCTTCCTTTTGAACCGCTTCAGCAGCTTTTAAGGCAACCTGAAGCATCGCTCCCCAGGCGATTAATGTGATATCCTTACCCGTTTTGGCCGTTCGCGCTTCTCCCAGAGGAACCAAACCATCTCCTTTGATTTCCTCCTTGATCGACCGGTAAATCCGGGCAGGCTCTAAAAACAACACCGGGTCCGGGTCCCGGATCGCCGATTTCAGAAGAGCTCTGGCATCCGATGGCGTCGACGGAACAACCACTTTTATTCCAGGGACATGAAAAAATAAGGCTTCGGAGCTTTCAGAGTGATGCTCGGGAGCATGAATTCCCCCGCCATAGGGAGCCCGAATGACCATGGGGCAATGATAGCGGCTTTTTGTCCGGGTTCGTAACCGTGCGGCATGAGAGATAATTTGTTCCATTGCGGGATAAATAAACCCCAAAAATTGGATTTCAACAACCGGAATTAATCCATAAGCCGCCATTCCGACCGCCGCGCCAACAATACCTGTTTCTGAAAGAGGGGTGTCGATGACCCGTTTTTCACCGAACGCTTCAAGTAATCCTACCGTTGCGCGGAAGACACCGCCATCTTTACCGACGTCTTCTCCCATCACAACAACATTGGGATTGCTTGCCATCTCCTCTTTCAGGGCCAGATTAATGGCTTGAACAAGCGTCAATTTTTCCATCTTCACTTTTTCTTCCGAAAAATTTTCTTCTGTTCAACCAGATCGGGCGTTGGTTTTTCAAACACATAGTCAAATATTTCCCCGGGGTCGACAGGCGGGGATTCTTCATATTCTTTAACCGCTTCCAAGATCCGATTCTGGCTGTTTTGATTGACCTGGTCTTCATAGGACTGTGTCCACCAGTTTTTATTTTTCATATACTGTTTTAGCCGAAGAATCGGGTCCTTCTTTTCCCACTCTTTAACCTCTTCAGACGACCGGTAGCGTGAGGCATCGTCAGCCGTTGTATGATCTCCCATCCGATAGGTCACAGCTTCGATAAAGGTCGGTCCGCCTCCCTTACGGGCCTTTTCCAACGCCGCTTTGGTCGTTTGATGCACCCCGAAAACATCGTTACCATCAATTTGAACGCCGGTCATTCCATAAGCAATGGCTTTTTGAGCCAGGGTTTGGGAGGCCGTTTGCCTCGACCGGGGGACGGATATGGCCCATTGATTGTTTTGACATAAAAAAACCACGGGGAGGGAAAAAACCCCGGCAAGATTCATCCCTTCGTGAAAATCTCCTTTTGACGTCGCTCCATCGCCAAAAGTAACCAGCACGGCAATCGGATCGCCTTTGATTTTAGCCCCCCAGGCGGCGCCGACGGCATGGGGAATATGGGTTCCCACAGGAATCGCGATCGGGAAGTCGTTCTGGTTTGGAGGAATGACATTTCCTCTTTCATCCCCGGACCAGTAAAAAAAAAGGTTTTTTAAAGGAAGGCCTCTGATGATCGAAATACCGATATCCCGAAAGGCGGGAAACCACCAATCCGAAGGTTGAAGAGCCAGACCTGCGCCGACCTGGATAGCCTCTTGACCCCTGATAGAAGCGTAAGTCCCCAATCTGCCTTGACGTTGTAAATGAAGGGCTTTCTCATCGAAAGAGCGGGCAAGCTCCATCGATTCATAAAACCGCTTGACCTCTTTCTCGTCGAAATCAGAGAGAAGAGAATGGTCAGCTTCTCCCTCAAGAACAGCGATAGGATTTGTAACTCCTTGTTTTGCCTGTCATCGCGAGCGCCCGCAGGGTGCGTGGCGATCTCGGTTCACGATGGCGAGATTGCTTCGCTTCGCTCGCAATGACAACTTTCTATCGCTGTTCTTGGGCTTAACCCTGGCAGGCCCGAAAACCCTCCTGTACCGATTGATTATTTTACCCAATTTTCCTTTGATGAATAAAATCATAAAAATAACTGAAAATTCCTATTGACACACTTTTCCAATTCGGCTAAAGTAGCCTCCATTCTTCATCAATTCTTTTACAACTCCGATTAATATTTTTTATTCAACTGGTGAGCCTATGAATAAGAAAAAAATCTTCAGCCTTACCCTTTTCCTTGCGGTTTCCGCATCAATCTTTTCAATTGCGGGTCTTTTAAGCACGGCCACAACCAGCAAAGCCGAATATGGTGATATTACATTGAATCACTATGCCGAAAAAGCCGGAATGCCTCCGGTGGTTTTTCCCCACTGGTTTCATAGAATTCGTTTTAAATGCAAAGTTTGTCATCCCAATATTTTTGAAATGAAACAGGGCGCAAATGACATTACCATGGTCAAAATCGTCAAAGGGAATTTTTGTGGCAAATGTCATAACGGAAGAATCGCCTGGCCGCCCATTTATTGCGACCGCTGCCATTCTGGAAAGAGTGACATTTCCATTCCAAAGGCGAGAGGGTTTGTCAAATAGTCTAACGATCATCATTTTCATTCCATTTTGGATAAACGTCAGGATGATGTCCTATGATGAATAAATTGAAGTTTTCGAAGCTTTTATTGATTGGTACAGGGGTTTTCTTTCTTTATTCGTGCTCGTGGTTTCATACGAGTCAGGTCTCGGATTCAGGTTCTCCTGCCCGAATCTCCGATGAAACCAAGGTTGAGACTAAGGCCTCCCCGCAAGAGGGTTCTCTTTCACCCGTTGCGACGGCTACTCCGGCGCCGACTACCCCTGTTGCGGAGCCAGAGCCAGCCCCTGCGCCCACCGCTCCGGCTGAAACGAAAGCCGAAAGCAAGCCAGAACCTGTCAAACCGGCCCCTGAAAAACCTTTATCAGGGGGAAATGAAGTCGATCTTTCTCACATTACCCTTCCTCCGGGCCCTGATGAACGCCCTTTAACCAAAGAAGAAGTTTCGAAAATCCCCCCCTCTGAGGCTATTTATTTAAGCGGAAGGGGGGTCATGGCTGGAAAGGGAGACCCTACCGGTTTTGCCGGAGATGCTTATAAATCAGGATTAGCCAAACATCCCCTGGCGCTGGAAGTTTCTGACCTCCCCAAAGATCAATATGGTTTAGTCAATTGGGCAGATACCTTAAGACAGGGAAAAATCACCCCAAAACCATCGTTAAACCCTGAAGAAGCCGACATGCCTCCTTTCGATTTAACTTTTGATATTCCGACCAAAAGTAATTTCATGCCCAATGTCGCTTTTCCTCACAAAATTCACACCATGTGGTTATCCTGCACCAATTGTCATCCTGCTATTTTTCTGATGAACCATGCGGAAACCAACAAGAATATGACAATGCCGAAAATCGCATCGGGAGAATACTGCGGGCGCTGTCATAACCGCGTAGCTTTTCCTTTAAGCGATTGTCTCCGGTGTCATGTGATTCCCAAAGAAGGAGATAAGTTTGAAGGCACCGTTATTCCAGGTTTCGGCGATGTCAGCATGGAGCTTTGTGGAAATAAGGGCGTCGGTTGTCCACCCTCTATCGCTCCTCCGAAATAGCGTTCTGCGTGAATGGTGTAACGCTTGCCATTTTCTCCCAGTTTCAGGATAATAAGAAAAGCCTGCCATGATCTTGACTATTTTCATACTTTTGGGTTTATTCTTTAGTCCTTTAACCGTTTACGGTGAAGAGCCTCAGACATACGACATCCAGGTTCTTTTAAATAGCTATAAATTTGTTCCGGATAAACTAACCATAAAAGTCGGAGATACGATCGTTTGGCACAATAACGATGAACGCCAGCATGTGCTCGCGTCGGTACCAGGATCTGGACCGACTGAAGACCTTGAAATCTTCGCGGATAACTTCCACCCCGGAACCCTTTATTCCCATACCTTTAAAGAACCGGGTGATTATCCGTTTTTTTGTTTTATTCATAATAAAATGACCGGGCTTATCACCGTGCTTGGAAAAGAAAAGTAAATTTGGATAAATTTTTTTTTAAAACCGTTTTTTCACTGGCTCTTTTTATAGGGATGGCTTCCTGCGCACACTCCGAAATTTCAAAGGTCACCGGAACGGAAAGTTCTTCTAATCCCGTTGAAAAATCTGCACTGGGATCCGAACCTTTGTCTGAGGAAGCTCATCCTCTGGCGTTTGATTATTTGCCCAAGGCCAAACAGGGCTATGTCGATTGGGTTCAGGCCCTTCGACAAGGGATCATCCACCCCAAGGAAAATCTGACCGGAGACCCCAATATTCCAACCATGCCTCCGCTTGATTTTAATATCATCTTTAAGGCAAAAGGGGACATCCCCGATGTGGTTTATCCCCATCTTCCCCATACGGAATGGCTCGACTGCAGAAATTGCCACCCCGGCATCTTTAAAATGCAGGCAGGTTCAAATCCGGTTACCATGGAAAAAATAGTTCAAGGGGAATTTTGCGGGCGATGCCATGGAAAAGTCTCTTTTCCCCTGAGTGATTGTAGTCGATGTCATTCCAAACCCAAGTCGTAGTTCTGCCCCCTTTTTCCCTTTTCGCGGCGGTCCGGGAGAAATCGTTTGAAATGTTGAAAAAGTTCAGGAATTTTTTATTCACTCTAACTTTGCTCCCTTTTCTTTCGTTTTCTGCCAATGGCGAGGGGTGGGTTTCCCTTTCCGATCGTTTAAATCCCGAAACCATTCCGATGCCGGACACGCTTTCCAGCCGGCATTCCCTTTCCCCTACTCTCGCCTTTTGGAGGGGAGGGCTTTATGCCTCATGGACCCAACCGGATGCCCATGGCATTCAGCAAATTTATATTAAAAAACTAAACCGGAATCAAAAAACGTGGGAGGCGTTTGGAAAGGGTCAGAATAAAGACCGATTTTCTCCGGCTTCCACACCTTTTCTGGCTTCCAATGAAAAATCCCTCTTTCTCGCCTGGACGGAAAAAAATGGAAATCAGGTGTCTCAGCTTTATGTAAGGGAATGGAACGGCTCGGAATGGATTTCGCTCGGCGATTCTCTGAATGTCGATTCGGGAAAGGAGGCCCGGAACCCGGTGCTGGCCTTCTCAAATGATACGCCGTATATCGCCTGGAATGAATTGGGGGAAAAAGAATGGTCCAGACTCTATATTAAACGTTGGGAAGGAAAATCCTGGATCTCCGAAGGACCTGGATTTGGCCTGGAAAACCAGCATACAACCATGGCGCCCGGTTTTATTTTCGAAGGTCGGAAAGGTCATTTGGTCTGGCCTGAGGCGGATGGAACAAGAGTTTTTCAGATTTATCATGCGGCTTTAGAGGATGGGAAATGGTTTTTTCAGAAAAAATCTTTAAATAAAGACGTCCAAATGCAGGCTTTTAATCCTTCCATGACCTTATTTAACGGCGCCCTTTACCTGATCTTTCAAGAAAAAAACCGGGAAGGAGATTTTAAACTTCAACTTCGACATCTGGCCCCTGAAGGATGGAAAAATGACCCGGAAGAAATAATTGACCGCGGGGCAAAGGTTTTTAATCCCACACTCGCTTCGAATCGCCGCGGATTAATGCTGGCCTGGGAAGAACGGGATCCCCAGGGGCATCCGAAGATCGTCGCGCAATCCATCTTCCCGGCAGGGACAACAAAAGTGATGGCGCCCATTAATGCCGACGCCGACCGGGTCGGTTTAAGTCCTTTCCTTTTTTCAGGAGATCAGGAAATTTATCTGGCGTGGAAAGAAAACAATCAAGACGACCTTTATCAAATTCATATTAAGAAGTATTCGCCGTGAAATGACGTGATGAGTTCAATAACGCGTTTTATTTTAATGTTTATGATCATCGGGGGGTGTGCCATCCCTCCGTTCAACCCGGTTTTCCCAAACGACCAACCGGCCCAATCCATTGCCTTGGAATATCTTCCTAACACGCCAGCCGGTTACATTGATTGGGTGAAGGCGCTTCAACAGGGTCCTATTCACCCTAAAGACTCGCTGGACCCTTCTCAGCCGATTTCAAAACCGTATGACCTCAACATTGTTTTTAAAATCGACAAACGATATCCTCTCAAAGACGTCGTCTTTCCCCATTTTCCGCACACCCAGTGGCTCGACTGCATTAACTGCCACCCGGCCATCTTTATGCCGAAAGCAGGCGCAAACCCTGTTTCCATGCAGAGGATCTTTCAAGGAGAGTTCTGCGGAAGATGCCATGGGAAAGTCGCTTTCCCTCTGTATGACTGCGGAAGATGCCATTCCGGCCAAAAGATGAGTTAGCCATTTAAATTACAGTCGGCATCGTGTATACTACCGTCTCAAATGAGCCAGGGCGTTTTATATATTATTCCAACCCCTATCGGGAATTTAGAGGACATGACTTTAAGAGCTTTACGCATCTTAAAAGAAGTGGATGTCCTCGCCTCTGAAGATACGAGGCACACGCAAAAGCTTCTTTCGCATTTTGAAATTTCAAAAGTTTTAACCAGTTATCATGACTTTAATAAAGAAGAAAAGGCCCCCATTCTGCTTCAATTTTTAAAAGAAGGCCGAAACGTTGGATTGGTGTGCGATGCCGGCACCCCGACGATTTCAGATCCCGGCTATTTGTTAATCAATCAGGCCATCGACCACGGAATAAGGGTCATCCCTTTACCTGGGCCGTCCGCCCTCTTAACGGCCTTATCCGGATCAGGCCTTCCTACCGATGCCTTTATCTTCAACGGGTTTCTGCCTAAAAAAAAAACGGCCAGACTCCGGGTCATCGATGAATTAAAAGACGAAAAGAAAACCTTAATCTTTTTTGAAACCCCGCACCGGATTTTAAAAATTCTAGAAGAGTTTTATTCTGTTTTCGGCGAACGCCGGGTGGTCATTGCCAGGGAATTGACAAAAAAATTTGAGGAGTTTATTTATGGCACATTATCCGGCATTGTTAAAAAAAAATGGGCCGTTAAAGGAGAAATAACCCTTTTAATTGAAGGCAGAAGAAAAAAATCAACAGATTCCCAATTTAAGGAAAGCGAACATCATCAGGGTGAGGAATAAGATGATCTCTAAAAGACCCGGCCCGGGAAAAATTGTCCTGAGAAAGAGGTTTTCGGTTTTAAGCATCGTTATTTTTGTGGTTTTGATTTTTCCCTGGGCAGTCCCTTTTGCGGCCCGGGCCGATGAAGCAAAAATAAATGTCGTTACGACTCTTTCGGTTCTGAAAGATTTTGTCGAACAGATAGGACAAACCCGGGTATCGGTTTCCAGTCTCCTCACTGGAATGGAGAGTGAACATACCTACACGCCGAAACCGAGTGATATCCTCGCAATTAAAAAAGCCCAGATTCTAGTCCAAATCGGATTGGGCCTCGAGGTCTGGGTTCAGGGATTGATCTCAAACGCGGAAAATCCCGGCTTGCTGGTGTTAACCACTTCTGACGGAATTCCACTGATCCGGGAAGAAGAAAAACATATCGAATCAGACGATGCCCGCCATAACGAAGCGGGAAACCCGCACATCTGGCTTGATCCGGAAAATGCCAAGAATATGGTCAGAAAAATCACGGAGGGTCTGATCAAGAAAGACCCTGCCGGAAAAGATTTTTACCTGAAGAATCAGGGAATCTATCTTATGAAACTCGACGGAATGGAAACTTCTTTATTAAACGAGTTAAAAGTTTTAAAAAATAAAACCATCGTCACACAGCATTCCGCCTGGCCTTATTTCACGAGACGTTTTGGCTTCAGAGTGGCGGGAAACATCATGACCCAGATCGGGAGCGAGCCATCGGCCAAACAGGTTAAAGACCTCATTAACCTGATCAGGAAAAATAATATCAGGGTGATTATCTCAGAACCGCAGCTTAGCCCTAAAATTCCCCAGATCCTGGCTGCTGAAACCGGAGCCAAACTGATTGTCCTTTCCCCGTTGACCGGAGCAATTCCTGGAACCGAAACCTACCTCTCCCTGATTGAATACAATGTTCGTCAAATGATAGAGGCGATCCAACATTAATATGAATATCGAAACAACCCGAACCCAGCCAAACTCCGCGCTGATTCATTTTGAGAATGCCACTTTTGGGTACTCCACGACAACACCCGCGTTAAAAGACCTTTCTCTGGAAATCAGGGAGGGAGAGTTTATAGGCGTCATCGGACCCAATGGCTCCGGAAAAACCACTTTCTTACGGGCAATTTTAGGCCTGATATTACCCCAATCAGGCCGTCTTCACATTCTGGATTGCGATTGCGAGAAACTTCAGTGTCGTCACAGGGCCAAGATCGGCTATGTCCCCCAAAAAGACAACGTCGACCCTCATTTTCCGATCACGGTGTTTGAAACAGTCTTAATGGGACGTTATAGTTCCTTGGGACTTTTTAAGCGCCCGGGAGAAAAAGATAACGAAATTGTCATGAAATCCCTTGAAAATGTTTCCATGGCCTCATTTAGAAACACTCCTTTGGGAAACCTTTCCGGCGGACAGCAGAGAAGGGTGTTTATCGCCAGGGCCCTGGCTCAGCTTCCTCAGATTCTTCTTTTGGATGAACCGACCACCGGGATCGATTCTCCGACTTCCCACACCATCATTGAACTGATCCGAAAACTGCATAAAGAACTTCATTTGACCATTATTTTTGTGACCCATGAAATTAATACGATTAGTCCTTATATCGACCGCCTGGTCCTTTTAAACAAGAGTTTGATCGCCGTCGGAAAACCAAAAGAGGTCCTGGTGAACGAAACCCTGGCAAAAGTTTACGGCAAAGAGGTCATGATTCTTGAGCGAGAGCGGGGGGCGTATGTGATCATGGAGGACCATCATGGCTGAATTTCTTCACTACGGGTTTATGCAGAGAGCGCTCCTCTCTTCGATTTTAATTGGAACGCTCTGTTCCATTATCGGCGTATTTGTCATTTTGAAAGGTCTTTCTTTTATCGGAGCTGGAACTTCTCACGCCGCAT
This sequence comes from Nitrospirota bacterium, assembly GCA_016178585.1. Classification (NCBI taxonomy): domain Bacteria; kingdom Pseudomonadati; phylum Nitrospirota; species Nitrospirota bacterium. Next base: position 1,474 of record JACOTA010000039.1, on the reverse strand, counting down.
TCGCCGGAGTCACACTGGGGTATTTAATCCAGTTTAATCCGTTTGTTCTGGCCATCGTTTTTGGACTGGGGACAGTTTGGACGATAGGCGCCCTTTACGAAAAAGGAAAATCAGAACTCGACGTTTCAACCGGAATTTTTTATACTTTAACGATGGCGCTTGCTATTTTATTTATCGGTTTGATGAAGGTTTATAATGCCGAGGTTTACGGCTATTTATTTGGAAGCATTCTTTCCGTAACCCCCGCCGATTTGGAAATTATGCTGGGTTTGGGAGGGGTCGTTTTATTCCTTATTTTCCTGTTTTATAAAGAATTCCATTTTATTACTTTTGATCAGGATATGGCGGAAGCGTCGGGAATCCCGGCCCGGCGGTTTTTCTTCCTCTTGCTGACTCTGATTTCTCTGACCATCGTCATTTCTTTCAAAGCTGTGGGCGCCCTTTTGGTTTTTGCAATGGTCATTATTCCCGCCGCTTCCGCCTATCAATTCGCCTGCCGAATGAAAACGATGATGGCGCTCTCCATCGGTTTCGGCGTCTTTGCTTCCATCGGAGGGGTCATTATTTCTTATGAGTATGACCTCCCATCCGGAGCAACCATTGTTCTTTTGGCGGCGTTTCTATTTTTTCTATCAATTTTATTCTCAAAAAAGAAAAAAAGATTCGGCCTTTTCAACTAACGAACCGCCGTTTTTTTTAAACGCTTTCGAACATCAGGCTCTGGAATCAGGTTTTAACCGCCAGGGCGGCGATTGACAACCAAAACTCATCCTTTATAATAATTGATAGATATTAAAGGAAAATTAAATTATAAATGAAAACCAGAAATTATCATTTCACCGACTTGCCTAAAATTTTTGAAGCGCTTCGAGTCAAAAAAACAACAGGCGTTTTAAAGCTCCATCAGGAAAAAGCTATTAAATCTCTTTTCTTTAAAGAAGGGAACCTTATTTATGCTTCCTCCTCGGAAAACGAAGACCGCCTGGGGGATATTTTATTAAAGATTGGAAAAATCACCCAAGAACACTATAAGATTTCCGCCGATTTAATTACAAAAACCGGTAAACGACAGGGGTCTATTCTCGTGGAAATGGGCGTCATCACACCCAAAGAACTTTTTGAAGGATTAAAATATCAAATCAGAGAAATCATCTCTAGCGTGATTTTATGGGATATGGGAGGAAATTGTGAATTTCAGCAGGGAGAGCTTCCTCCCAACATCATTCCCATTCCAATCGATTTAAGTGAAATTCTTTCGGGGATTATTGTTAAACTTGAAGCTGAAGCTTAATGGCCCTGGTGCCATCCCTCTACCTGTCTAATCTTTCTAAAATCGTAACTACTCAGGAGTGTCAGGGAGGAAAAAGCATTTCAGGCAAGTACGGTTGACCTGTCAGGGACTGGGTAATGGATTGCAAGAGGTTCCAGCCGTTTTTACGAGCTGTGGATAGGTAGCTTCTGATGCGGGCAAAGT